>JAUYQP010000055.1 GCA_030697205.1 Mycobacteriales bacterium | reverse complement strand
ACGATGCGCCGCAGTCTTGGACTTCGCGACCTTCTCCAGCGACTCTCGCTGGCCCTGCGACATCACCAACGAATCGGCAGCTGCGGTCATCTACGAACACTATCGCAGAACTAGTTACTCAAATGCGCGACACACCACTAGGTCGCACAGGCAGAGCCAGCTTCAGGTGCGCGTCAGATGCGGCTCCGTATGACTGGAGCGCCAAGCAGGTCCTTCCCTACGCCGAGGCGCTGCGCTTCGGGAACATCCAGTGCGCCAGCGAACGTGAAGGTGTGCGCTGCGACCATCTCGACAACGACCATGGCTTCACGATCAGCCGATCGGCGTACCGCCTCCGGTAACGGTTCGCGAGGCCCGCCGCGATTGGCCAGGCCACGTACCGATCCATGAGGTACGCCAATCGAAGGACTAACCTCGGCTTCGTGCCAGTTCGCGCGGTGGTGACGACCCTCTGCAGCTCGCTGGCCGTGTTAGGGACCGCTTCCTGCGCACCGTCCGTCCCGGGACCTGACAAGTCTTCGGCGGCCCAGGTCGCCGTCGACCAGCTCTGTCGGTTGGGGGTGCCTGTGGACGGGACTGTCGAGGAGCTGAAGTCACTCAGAGCGGCCGTCGATACCGCGATTCGTCCATCCCTTGGGACCTCTCGGGGCCTCGACCAAGCGGAGCGCGATGCTCTGCAAATTGGCATCGTGCTCCCCGCCACAATCGACCTCGCGATCATCAACAAGCAGTTTCCAGGGCGAAGGCAGGAGTTCGAGAAGATCACGCACCCTAGGTTCGCTCCTGGACCCGTCCAGGCGTTCAATTCGCTTGCGGAAGCGCGAACCGCCCTCTCGAAGGCGTGCGCGGCCCGATAGGGCTGTAGATCAGGCTGCCCCGAACCGGGAGTACGTGCCGCTATTTCCCGCAGCTGGGGAGCCCACCGTCGGTTCGTCAGCGACGATGGTTGGCACACCATCGGCCTCACGCACGAGGGCGGCCTGGGATTCACAACGGATGGTGTGAGCGTCTGGGACCCGGTGCTGTTCTCGACGCAGCGGGTCATGGTGTGAAGGGTGACCGCGCGGGAGGACTGGGTCGCGCACGACTTCTCCGTCGAGCGAACCGATCGCAGGGTGATCAGGTCGTCTTGAGCGCCCTGACGGGGCTGGTGGTCGCGGCGGACAGCGAGTCACCGGCGAACGAGAGCCGGTAGCTCCAGGTGCCGAGCGTCGACGGGGCCGCGGTGACGACGGAGCCGACGCCGTTGACGACGGGGATCGTCGCGACGCTGTCCCAGGAGGTCCCCGACTGTCGCTGCAGCGACAGCGAGACCGAGCGCAGCGGGGTGATCCGGGCCGTCCAGGTGATGGGCGCACCGCCCAGCGCGGAGGAGACCGCCGAGAGCGCCAGGCGGGGCGTGACGGTCACCGCGGTGGTCTGGGCGGCGACGGCGGTGCCGTAGCCGACGACCCCGGTGACGCGGACGCGCACCACCGACGACAGCGTCGGCTTGGCCAGGACGGAGAAGCTGCCGTCGGTCAGGGTGAGCGCCGTGCCGACGGTGGTCTCGGCCTGACCAGTGGCCTGTTGGGTCACGGTCACCTTCACGCCGGCGGCGGCGGACGTGACGCCCCAGGCCGTCTTGGTCACCGATCCCTTCACTGTCATGGCGCCGCCGTAGGCGAGAGCTGTCGGACTGGCAGAGGTGACGGTCACGGCCGGGGTCCAGCTCGCCACCGCGAGGCTGCTCGAGGTGCTGCGCGCGCCGAGCAGAGCGGGCTTCGTGGGGAGCTCGGCGTAGAGGGCACCGCTCGTCTTCGGGGTGACGGTGACCGCCCAGGTCCCGTCGTACGCCGTGCTGGCACTGCCCAGCGTGACGGTGGTGGTCGCGCCCGTCGGGAGCAGTCGCACCGACACGACCTGTCCGGCTGCGCCGTCGGTGACGCCGCCGGAGGTCTTGAGCAGGCGACCCGTAATCCGCAGCGGGGCGGCGTAGCCAATGCTCGTCGTGGCGGGCACGGACGTCAGCGACGTGGCGCACGGCGCGGTCGAGGTCACGGCTGTCTCCGTGGAGGAAGCGGCGGTCCATGCCGTCGACGCGACGCTGCGGGCGGTGTAGGCGACGCCGGAGACGACGGTCTGCAGCGCACTGCGGGCCACACCCGCAGCATCGGTGACGGCGCTGCCAATGACGGTCGTCGTCGTACCCGCCCTCTTGAGGAACTCCACGCGCACGCCCTTGACCGGGGCCGAGCTGGCGCTGTCGAGGACGGTCCCGGTGAGGGCGACGAGCGAGCCGGTGCAGCCGGAGTAGGCGGATCCGCTCCGCCCGTCGACGAGCAGTGAGGTCGCCGAGGTGCGCTGCTGCGACGAGAAGGTCAAGGCACCGGTCGCCCGCGCGGTCGCGCCAGTGCTGTCGGTCGCGGTGACCGTGACGGTGGTGGCGGTGAGGTTGGCCGCGCTGCAGGTGACCTCGCTCTGCAGCAGCGTCGGGTCGGAGAAGGTGCAGTCCGTGCGGGCGCTGGTCCAGCGCACGGTGGCGGTGCGACCGTCAGGGACGACGGGCGTCGCGGTGACCTGCGTCGCGAGCCCGGCGAGGCCGGGGTTGTTGACCGCGAGCGTCACGCCGAGACTCGTCACGGTGCCGGGAGACCCGCCGCCGCTGCCGTCGCCACCGCCGATGAGGAAGCGGCTGTCGGCGGCGTTCCAGTGGGTGTCGAGCCAGGACCCGGCCGTCGGCGCCGTCGAGAAGTAGTCGTCGGCGCGGCAGTCGAGCAGCACCTCGTTGTCGCTCGCGCAGACCTGCTGCATCGCCACACCCGAGCCGTCGGAGTAGCACATCCGGTCGGACTCGTCGTAGCAGTGGCCGTTGGTCGTGCGGTGCGGTGAGCCCGGCAGGACGGCACCGAGGGTGTGCACGAGCTCGTGCGCCTCGACCGAGCCGGCGAGCCCCCAGCAGCCCGTGTCGATGCGCGACATCTGCGGGTAGCTGCCGTTGTTGGGGTTGCTCTGCCCGTCGGTGCTGTAGGGGTAGACCTGCCCGACGCCGCACAGCACGCTCGCGTCGACCCACATGAGGTACTTGCGGGCAGGGCTGGTGTGTCCGAGCGCGCTCACCGCAGAGATCGTCGAGGAGAACGACGCGTTGGCGCCGGTGGGCACCGTGACGTTGAGGACGTCGGCGCTGCAGGTCCCGTCACCGTTGTCGGAGGTGACGTAGCGGACCCGGCGCACCCCGCCGGTGAGGGCGGCGCTGCGGTTGACGACGTCGTCGACGCCGGCGGCCCACTGCTGGATCGAGGCGCGCAGGTCGGCGAAGCGGTTGGGACGGTCGGCGGCCACGACGTACATCGCCTGGACGCGGTAGCCGCTGGTCCCGTCCCCGTCGCAGGCGACGGTGGACCCGGCGGCGTAGGACGTCGGGGTGGGCGTCCCGCTCTCCTGCGCGGCGAGCACCGCCTCGGCCGAGGCGCCGTCGCGGGCCCCGAGCTCGGACGTCGACACCGGGCGCTCGACGTCGATGCCCGGTGGCGTCTCGTCGACGTGGATGCAGGCGCGCGGCGCGCCGGGCCACACCGGAGCGGTGCTGCCGCCGGGGCAGGGGTCCGCAACCGCAGGCGGTCGCGCAGCGGCGACTGCCACGAGCTGTGCGCCGACCAGTGCGAGGACCAACGTTGCTCCTGCGTGCACGGCGAGGCGCCGCCGTCCCGTCCCTGGGCTCATGCCCCGATGCATCGGTCCGCCGAGGTGGGGGCCGTGTCACCCCGCCGGGTAGGACTGCTTCCGCAGGTGCAGCGCCGCCATCCGGTCGCCCCAGGAGGTGATCGAGTCGTCGTGGGTGGTGGCGAGCGCGAGGTGGATGCGGTCGCCGAAGCGGCCGAGCCAGTGGTCGCGGTCGAAGCCGGCTGGGCCGTGCAGGGCCCCGAGCAGCGAGCCGGCGGTCGCGCCGAAGCTGTCGGTGTCGTTGCCCTGGCTGACCTGCAGGCCGATGCCGTCGGTCGCGCCGCGCGCGAAGCGCAGCGTCACGAGCAGGGTGCCGAGCTCCTGCACGACGCGGCAGTGGCCGTAGCTCGCGAAGCGGGTGTGCAGCCGGTCGTGGGCGTCGAGCCAGTCGTCGGCCGCGCGCACGTGCGCGAGCGACTCGTCGAGGACCGCTCGCAGCCTCGACTGCTGGGGTACGACGGAGGCGGCCGTGAGCGCGACGTCCTCCCAGTCGTCGGCGACCAGGGCGGTGGCGACCGCGGCCGCGGCCCACATCGCGGAGTAGACGCCGGTGCGGCGGTGGGTCAGCGACGCGTCGACATAGGCGAGGGAGGCGGCCGCGACCGGGTCGCCGGGGTGGGCGTAGCCGTAGGCGTCGACGCGGATCAGCGCCCCGCACTGCTCCGTGCCGGGGACGAGCGCACCGAGGCTGAACGGCGCGCCCGTCGAGGACGCCAGCCCCGCGGCGAGCAGTGCGACCCGCTCGGGTCCGAAGGTCGCAAGGACGGGGAGGTTCAGCAGCCACAGCCGCAGCAGGTCGTCGTGGGTGAACGCGTCGCCGTGCCGCTCGAGGGCCACCGTCGCGAGAGCGGTGTAGCCGAGGTCGTCGTCCTCGGGGACGTGCGCGATGCGCTCGCGGACGCACTCCGGCCACTGCGGCTGGCGGTCGCGCAGCCCCTCGCTGGTGGCCTCCGTGACGTAGTCGGTGAACGGCCACTCGCCGGCCGGCTCGAGGGCGGCGCGCAGCTCGGCGAGGGTCGGGTCGTACTCGAACGGCTTGCCCAGCACGCAACCCGCGACCCGTGCCCCCCAGGCCGCACGCACCCGGTCGCCGACGTCGGAACCGGGTCGTCGGGCGGAGGGCAGCGATGGGCACTCCGAGAGCACCTCGTCGAGCGCCAGCGGCTCGACGTGCGGCCAGCCCTCCGCGACCGGGGCCTCCTGCAGCCGGCGCGCGAGGTCGGCCAGGGCGTCGAGCGAGGCGGGTGCGGCGTCGAGCGCGCGGGCCAGGTCGGTGACCTCGAGGCCCTGCTCGCGGGCGTCGTCCAGCGCGGTCAGCAGGAGGGCGCGCACCTGCTCCGGGTCGAGCAGCAGGCCGCTCATGCCGTGCGGGTCACCTTCGACAGACCGCGCGGCGCGTCGGCGTCGACCCCGCCGCGACGCGACCAGGCGAGTGCCGCGACCTGTCCGGCGACCAGGGACAGCACGGCCGCGCAGGCTGGGTCGTCGAGCTGGGGGAGCACCACGTCGTACGACGGGTGCGGCCCGATCCGCACGACGTCACCGGCGAGCGCTGCGGTGTTGGGGTCGTCGGGGTGCACGAGCGCGAGTGTCGTGGCAGGGACGGCGACCGGACCGTGCAGGTGCTCGACGAGCGGCTCGCTGCTGAGCAGCCGGCCGCCGGTCTCGGCGAGCTTGAGGGCGACCTCGGCGGCGACGTGCTCGGCGCCGAGACCGCCGGCGACGACGTGGGTCGGGTGGGCGCCCCGCACCAGCGGCGCGGGGTCGAGCGCGAGCAGCGCGGTCACCGCGTCGGCGAGCAGCCGGGGGTCGACCGGGCCGGCGAGGGCCCGCAGCAGCAGGACGGTCGCGGTCACCGACTTGCTCGCGGCGACGACCCGCTCCGGCCCAGCGGCGCAGGTGAGGGCGACGTCGGCCAGCCGGGCGAGGGTGCCGCCGGCGTTGGTGACGGCGATGACCCGGCAGCCGAGGTCCTGCGCGCGCCGCACCTCGGCGACGAGCGCCGGGGTCTCGCCCGACTGGCTCACCGCGACGACCACGTCGCCGGACCGCAGCACGGGCGGCGGGACTGCCGCCCCGGGAGCGGGCGGCACGTCGGCACGGATGCCGGCGAGCTCCAGGGCCGCGGCTCCGACCCCTGCGGCGTGGCGGCTCGACCCGGTGCCGAGCAGCCGGACCGAGGGAGCGGCGGCGACGAGCCGGCGGGCCTCGGACAGGGCGTCGGCGTTGGTGTCGAGGACCCGCGCGAGGACGGCGGGCTGCTCGCCGAGGTCGAGGGCGAAGCCGGCTCCGAGCGGGGTCACGGCTTGCACTTCTCCTTGCCTGCCTGGGGGTTGCCGGTCGGTCGCGGCTTCGGGGGGCAGGTCGGCTCGGGGGTCGCCGTCGTGGTCGGGGTGGGGTCCGTCGTGGGCGTCGGGTCGACGGTCTCGGCGAGGTAGAGCGCGGCCGTCATGGCGAGCACACCGACCCGGTTGCGGCAGTAGCTCGTCTGCGTCCCGAGCGCCGGCTCGCAGGCCTGCGCGCGCGGACCCGTCCCGGCGTTGGTGGCGTCGGCGGGCTCGTCGGCGTAGAGCTGGGCCCAGACCCAGCCCGGCTCGTCGAGGACCAGGTCGACGGTCCCGCCCGGGGTGAGGGTCGCGCCGGCGAGGACGGTGCGGCCGTTGGACCGCAGGTCGACCAGGCCCGTGGCGGCGGGGTCGAGTGAGCGCACCCGCAGCGGAGTGCCCGGCTCGACGGTGTCGCCGACGAGGGCGTCGTAGCGCCCGTCGCCGTCGCGGTCGGCCTCGAGCAGCAGCGGTGCGCCGCCGGCCGCCGGCGGGCGGAACGACACCGAGGTGCGCCCGGCGCGGATCGCCTCGAGCACCCCGCGCTGGCTGCGCTCCTCTGCGAAGACCCAGGTGGTCGGGTTGCCGACGCCCTGCACCGCGGCGGTGGACAGCCAGTGCGAGTCGCTGCCGCCGGTCGGGGCGACCCGGGCGCCCGAGGACAGCCAGCACTCCCAGTAGGCGAGGGCGTCGCCGTTGGAGGTGCCGGCGGGCAGCGGCGGCTGGAGGTGGTGGCCGATGTTCCAGACCTCGACGGAGTCGACAGGCACTCGCAGGCCGTACTTCCAGTGCATCGACGGCAACGCGGAGCAGTCCTCCACCGGAGCGGTGACGTCGTCCGCGGGGTGGTTGGCCTGGAACAGCCCGCCGTCGGCCCGCAGCGCGTCGGCCATCGCGCGGATCGCGTCGTCGGTGTCGCCGGCTCGCGGGTAGACCCGCTGCGCCCCGAGCATCTGCGCGTGGCCGCCGATCGAGTTCTCGTAGCCCTTCACCCCGATGACGCCACTCGTCCCGAAGCCCGGGTCGTTCACCGAGTCGTAGCCGCTCTCCTGCGGCGCGGAGTCGGAGTGGTGGTCGGTGAGGGCGAGGTAGTCGAGGCCCTTCGCGGACGCCTCCGCGAAGCGCTCGGTCGGCGAACCGCTTGCGGTGTAGGCCTCCTCGGGCGCGGTGTTGTCGTCGTCCGGCCCGCAGTAGGCGTCGTGGGAGTAGCAGGTGTGCACGTGCAGGTCACCGGCGAGCCACTCGCCGGTGGGGGCCGCCGTGCCGGCCTCGAGCCAGACCGGCGAGCTGTAGCCGACCGGGGTCGCGCCGTCGCGGACTCGCAGGAAGAGGTAGCGGTCACCGGCAGCGCGGGTGACCGTCGTCGTGAGGTCGTCGGTGCCGGTCGCGACGACCCGGCCGCCGGTGGTGACGAGCTCGAGCGTCAGGCCGGTGCGGCCGGTCGCGCGGGCGGACGCAGCCACCAGGTGACGGTCGCGCGCGACGAGCCGGCTGCCCATGACGGCGCCGTCGACGGTGAGCCCGAGCCGCACGTCAGGGGTGCGTACGGCGTAGAAGCGCCTGGCCTGCATCGCCTCGCGCAGCGCCGGCGCGGACCGGTCGCGGGCGAGCACGACGGTCTTGGCCCACGACGGCCCGCCCCAGTCGTCGGTGCGCTTGTGCCCGAGGTCCTCCGCGCCCACAGCGCCGACGTGCCAGCCCTGGTCGAGCGCGTCGTCGAGCCGGTCGCCGTAGTGGTCGGTGTCGTTGAAGACCTCGAGCCCAACCATCTGGCGGTCGGCGGTGGGCTCGTAGGCGAAGCCGTTCCAGTCGCGGCCGGGGTCGCTGCCCCCGACGACCTGGAGCGCCTTGGCGCCGGGGTGGTTGAAGGTCGCGAGCCCGTCGCCGCCACCGCCGAGCTCCGGGCGGGTCGTGAGCCAGCGGTAGAACGTCGCCATCGAGGCATAGCCGCCGTCGACTTTCGCGCCGGTCTGGTGCTTCGAGAAGTAGGTGTTGATGTGGCCGTAGCGGTCGCTGGTCCACTCGAAGCCGCGTACGCCGACGAAGTCCTCCGTCGTGGCCGCCTCGGCGTAGTCGGCCATCGCCTCCCACTTGGTGGCGGCCTTGACGGGGTCGCTGTCGGCGACCGCGCACCCGGTGACGCCCGGGCCGAGGCACTCGTCGTTGGCGACGAGCGGCACGCCGAGGGTGTCGCTGTGCTCGCCCGCCATGAGGAAGTCGTTGCCGGTGCTTTTCGCAGCGGCGTAGTAGTCCTCGGGTGTCGACCCGGGCCAGCCGTCGGAGTAGCCGCTGTGCTCGTGCAGCGGCCCGACCAGCTCGACGTGGCCGGCGGGGACCAGCGGGGCACCGGCCGGCGCGCCGACGAGCGACAGGGCGGGCAGCGGAGTGACTGCCAGCAGGACAAGTGCGGCACCGGTGAGGGCACGACGGGGACGGAGCACGGACGACCTCCTCAGGACTGGGCGACCACGGTGTCGGCCCAGCGGAGCACCTCGGTGGCGGCCACGTCGGCGACCTGCGCCGCGGACAGCCCGTCGACTCGCTCGATCTCGGCGAAGGTCGCGCCGGGCACGAGCCGGGCGACCTCGCGGGCGACCGCGATCGGGTGGATGACTGGGTCGCCGTCCCACGCGACCACGTGGGTCGGGACCTGGAAGCCGGGCAGCGCCGCCGGGTCGACGGCCTGCTGGTCGGGGATGCGGCGCATCGCGACCCGCAGCGAGGCGAGGTCGTGGGTGCGCATCGCGGCGACCAGGTGCGGGTCGGCCCGCGGGTCGTCGGGGTGGAAGCCCGTGCAGAGCTCGATCACGCCGTCGAGGCCCTTGCGGGACCCGCGCCACAGGGCCGCGCGCAGCATCGCGAACTGCAGCCGCGGGGGTCGGCGCAGGGCGTTGCCGCCCGGGGCGATGAGCAGCAGGCCGCGGGCCCGGCCCGGGTGGAGCGTCTCGTGGCGCAGGATCGTGTTGGCGCCGTGGCTGCCGCCGACCAGCAGTGGTCGGGTAAAGCCGACCTCGTCGAGGACGGTGGAGAGGTCCGCGGCGATCCGGTCGTAGCCGTAGCGGCTGCGGTCCAGCAGCGGCGTCGACCGGCCGTGGCCACGGGTGGAGTAGTGCAGCACCCGGAACCGGTGCGACAGCCGGTCCACGACCGGGCGGCCGTCCTCGAGGCTGCCGGAGAGGCCGTGCAGCCAGACCAGCTCCGGCCCCTCGCCGACGACCTCGGCCTCGAGCTCCACGTCGGCCTCGACCGCGACCCTCACGCGACCCGCTCCTGCAGCTGCGCGTAGGCCAGCGCGAGGCCGTAGGCCGATGCGGACTTGAGCTCCGGCGCAGCAGCGGTCGGCTGCACGTCGCGGTCGGGCAGCGCGGCGGCGAGCGCGTCGACGATCGCCGGGTAGCGGCGGGCGAGGCCACCGGCGACGACCACGAGCGGCGGGTCGGCGAGCGGCTCGAGCCGCACCGCCCGGGCGACGGCAGCTGCCAGCGGGCCGATGCGTGACTCCGGCAGCGGGTCGGGCAGCGCCCATCCGGCAGCGACCGTCTCGAGGCAGCCGGTGCGGCTGCAGGGGCACAGCGCGTCGCCGAAGCCGGTGGTGTGGCCGAGCAGGTTGGCGGCGGCAACGACCGGGCCGGTGCGTACGACGGCACCACCCACACCGGTGCCGAGGCCGACGAAGACCAGCGGCGCTCCGTCGCGCAGCGCGGACTCGCCGAGCGCGGCTGCTTCGGCGTCGTTGAGGAGCAGCGCGGCCGACCGGCCGAGGCCGAGGGCCTCAGCGGGGTCGACGTCGAACCACCCGAGGTTGCTGGCCGCGAGCACGCGGTCTCCCTCGATGAGGCCGGGGACCGCCATGAGCAGCGGCACCCCGGGCGGAGGCACCGCGCCGTCGAGCACCCGCGCTTCGCCGCTGCCGAGCACCACCGTCTGCGTGCTGCCGCCCCCGACCTCGACGCACGCCACCGGCGCTGTCGGGTGGGTGGCCACGGAAGGCTCCGCTCGTCGAGGGGGATGCAGTAGTTTGCATGGACAGTTTGCAAATTGACGACGCCGGTGTCAAGGTGCGACGCGACACAGCGACGACCCTGACAGGCCGACGGCCCTGACAGGACGACGCAGGAGGAGGACCCGGTGCTGGCGCTGCGCGGCGGCCGCGTGCTCACGGCCGACGGCTGGTCCGACGCCGACCTGCTCGTCGACGGCGACCGCATCGCCGGCCCCGACGCCGGCCCCGATGCCGGACGCGACCCGGTCGAGGTCCTCGACGTCACCGGCTGCGTCGTCGCACCTGGCCTGGTGGACCTGCACGTCCACGCCGCCGGGGGAGCGCCCTGCCAAGGCCCGCGGGCCGACCTGCCGGCCGTCTCCCGGGCGCTCGCGCGCGGGGGCGTCACGGCGTACCTCGCCACGGCTTTCGCGGCCCCGCTGCCTGAGCTGCGCGCGCTTGTCACCGCCCCCCGCCCGAGCGAGGGCGCACGCTGCGTCGGCGTGCACCTCGAGGGCCCGTGGCTCTCGCCCGCCGCCGCGGGAGCCCAGCCGCCCGAGGCCCTGCGTGTGCCGGACGTCGCCGAGGCGCTGGCGCTGCTCGATGCCGGCGACGTCCGCTGCGTCACCGTCGCACCCGAGCTGCCCGGTGCGCTCGACCTCGTGCGGGCGCTGGCCGACCGCGGGGTGCGGGTGTCCCTGGGCCACAGCACCGCGACCTACGCCGAGGGCGTGGCGGCGGTGCGGGCCGGCGCTACCGGCGTCACCCACTGCTTCAACGCCCTGTCGCCGCTGACCGGTCGCGAGCCCGGGCTGGTCGGGCTCGCGCTGACCGAGCCCGACCTGGTCGTCGAGGTCATCGCCGACGGCGTCCACGTCCACCCGGCGTCGGTCCGGGCGCTCGTCGCCGCCCGCGGCCCGCAGGGGGTGGCCCTGGTGAGCGACTGCGTCGACGGCTGCGCGCCCGAGGGGCTGGTCCGCGACGGGGACGTCCTGCGGCTGGCCGACGGCACCCTCGCCGGCTCGGGGCTGTCGCTGTCCGACGCGGTGCGCCACGTGGTGTCCTGGGGCGTGCCGCTCGCCGACGCCCTCGCGATGGCGTCCACCACCCCGGCCCGTGCGCTCGGCCTCGACGTCGCGCTGCGGCCGGGGGCGGTCGCCGACGTCGTCGTGCTCGACGCCGACCTGCGGGTGCGCCGCGTGCTCGTCGCGGGGGTGCTCCAGTGACGCCGCGGGTGGTCGAGACGGCCCGCGGGCCGGTCGAGGTCGCGGAGAGCGGGAGCGGCCCGGCTGTCCTGCTGGTGCACGGCTCTCCCGGCGACTGGACCCAGGCAGTCGCGCTCGCCCGCGACCTGTCCTCGACGCACCGGGTGCTGCTGCCCTCTCGACCCGGCTACGGCGCGACCCCGCTGCGCACCGGCCGGACCCCCCGGGAGCAGGCCGACGCCTACGCCGCGCTGCTCGACGCGCTCGGGATCGAGCGGGCCGCGGTCGTGGGCATCAGCGGCGGCGGGCCGTCGTCGCGGGCCCTCGCCGCCCACCACCGCGACCGCGTCACCCACCTCGCCCTGCTGTGCGCCGTCGCCGAGCACCTCATCACGGTGCCGCGCGGCATGCGCGCGCTGGCCGGCGTGCCCCTGCTCTGGGACGCCTTCGCGACCCTCGCGTCCCGCCGGGCGCAGGCTGCGCTGCGCGACCCCGCGGCAGTGGTCGCCCAGAGCGTCGCCGAGCTCGGGCCCTCGGAGCGCGAGCAGGTCGACGCCGACGTCGAGGCCGACCTGCTCGAGTTCGCGGGCTCGCGCGCCCGCGCCCTGCGGTCGGTCACGGGACTGCGCAACGACCTGCGCGCCTTCCACACCGCGCGCCAGCCGGCGGACTGGCCCGCCGGACCCGGCGTACCTGCCCTGGTCCTGCACGGCGACGCCGACACCGTCGTGCCGCTCGCCCACGGCGAGCACCACCGTGACACCCTTCCGGGCGCGCGGCTCGAGGTCCTGCCCGGGGTCGGCCACGCGTTCCCGCTCTCGCTGCGCCGCCAGACGGCGCGCCGCCTGCTCGACCACCTGGAGGCGTCGTGACGCTCGCCCTCGACGGGGGCACCCCGGTCCGCACCCGCCCGCTGCCGACCGGCAAGGGCAGCGAGCTGCTCGGTGCGCAGGAGCGCGAGGCGGTCCTGCGGGTGCTCGACCGCGGCGCGCTCTTCCGCTACTACGGGCCGGTGCCGCCGCAGGAGGTCGCGGCCTTCGAGTCCGAGGTGGGTGCGCTGCTCGGCGCCCGCGCGGTCGCGGTGTCGTCCGGCACGGCAGCGCTGCGCACCGCGTTGGCGGCGCTGGGGATCGGGCCCGGTGACGAGGTCGTCGTGCCGGCCTGCACCTTCGTCGCCTCGGTCAACGCGGTCGTGCTCGCCGGGGCGCTGCCGGTCTTCGCCGAGGTCGACGACACGCTCTGCCTCGACGCCGCCTCGGTCGCGTCGGTCCTCACGCCGCGCACCGCCGCCGTCATGCCGGTGCACCTCGACAACGGCCAGGCCGACCTCGACGCGCTGCTCGCCGTCACCGGCCCCGCAGGCGTCGCCATCGTCGAGGACACCGCCCAGTCGATGGGCGTGACGCTGCACGGCCGCCGGCTCGGGACCATCGGCGACATCGGTGCCTTCTCGATGCAGCTCGACAAGAACATCACCACCGGGGAGGGCGGCGTCGTCGTCACCTGCGACGAGCGGCTCGCTCTGCGTGCTGCGGCCTTCCAGGACCAGGGGGGCCACTTCCTCACCCAGCACGGCGCCGGTCGCGACCACGCGCCGGAGCCCTTCGTCGGCGACAACCTGCGGCTCACCGAGCTACAGGGCGCGCTGGCCCGCGCGCAGCTCGCCCGCCTCGACGGGCTGCTCGACCGGATGCGGGCGGCCAAGGCCCGCATCCTCGCGACCGTAGGACCGCTCGACGGCGTGGCGCGGCGCCGCTACCCCGACCCGCTCGGGGAGGGCGGCTCCGGCATCGCCCTGCTGCTTCCCGACAGCGCGACCGCGGCGCGCTTCGCCGAGGCGCTGTGCGCCGAGGGAGTGCCGGCCGGCTCGCCCTACGGCGGGCTGCCCGTTTACGCCACCCCCGCCGTCCTCGAGCAGCGCACCGCCTCGATGAAGGGCCACCCCTGGCACGTCCCCGGCGTCGCGCCCTACGCGATGGGGATGTGCCCGCAGACCGAGGACCTGCTCCGCCGCACCGTGCGCATCGGGGTCTCACCGGCGTACGACGACAGCGACTGCGACGACGTCGCGACCGCCCTGCGCAAGGTCGCCGACGGGGTGCTGCACGGGATGGCCAGCGGGGTGCCCGCATGACCGTCCGCGTCGCCGTCGTCGGGTGCGGCACCGTCGCGCGCACCGGTCACCTGCCGTCGCTGCGCCTGGGCGGCGACGCCGACGTCGTGGCCTTCGCGAGCCGAAGCGCCCGCAGTGCCGAGCTCGCCCGCAACGCGTGGGGGTCGGGCGACGCGACGACCGACTGGCGGGCCGCCGTCGCGCGCCCCGACGTCGACGCGGTGCACGTCTGCGTGCCCAACGTGCTGCACCACGAGGTGGCTCTCGCTGCGCTGCGGGCCGGCAAGCACGTCCTCGTCGAGAAGCCGCTCACCACGACGCTGCGCGACGCCGATGAGCTCGTCGCCCTCGCCGACCGGGAGGGGCTGCTGCTGGGTCAGTGCTTCGAGGGCCGCATCTCGCCCGGCCTGCAGGAGCTGCGCCGCCGCGTGCCGGCCATCGGTGAGGTCGAGCGCGTCGAGGTCTCGCTCGGCCACGCCGGTCCGCAGTCCTGGTCTGCGGACAGCGGGTGGTTCCGCGACCCCGCGCTGTCCGGGGGTGGGGTCCTCATCGACCTGGGCGTGCACGTCCTCGACGCCCTGCGCTGGACGCTCGCCGACCTCGAGGAGGTCGTGTCGGCCGAGCTGACCGGGCCGGTCGAGGAGGTGGCGTCGCTGGAGCTGCGCCTCGTCGGTGGCACCCCGGCGTCGGTGGTCGTCTCGTGGCAGGCGCCCGAGCAGCAGTTCTCGTTCCGCTTCACGGGGGCGCGCGGCACCCTGGAGGTGGACGGCGGCCGACTGCTGCAGGACGGCGCCGAGGTCGAGGTCGGGCAGCCCGAGCTGCGGGGGACCGCCGGAGCCTTCGCCCGGTCGGTCGCGACCGGCTCGCCGCTCGTCGCGGACGGCCGCGACGGACGGGCCGCGCTCGCCGCAGTCCTCGCGGGCTACGAGTCGGCCCGCACCGGGGCGCCGGTGACGGTCGCGTGACGCTGCTCGCCGGGGTCGCCGTCGCCGACATCACGCCCACCGCCGCGGTGCGCCTGGCCGGCTTCCTGCACCGCGAGCCGGCCGTCCCTCGGCTCGTCGTCGCAGACCCGCTGCAGGTGCGTGCGGTCGCGCTGTCCGACGGTGCGGCCACCGCCGTGCTGCTCGTGCTCGACCTGGTGGGCCTGTCCGCCGAGGCCGGGGCAGCGCTGCGGCTCGCCGTCTCCTCCACCACCGGCGTGCACGTCGAGCGGGTGCTGACGTCGTGCACCCACACGCACTCCGGCCCCGACACGCTGCTCGGGATGGACCTGCACCCCGGCTACCCCGAGCTGCTCGCCGCGGCCTGCGTCGATGCGGCCTCCCGTGCTCTGGCCGACCTCGCTCCGGTGGCGCTCGGCATCGCCGAGGTCGACGTGCCGGTCACGCTCGCGGTGAACCGGCGCGGCCGGTCCCACGTCCCTCGCCTGCAGCTGCTCGACCTGTGGCGGTCCGGGTCGCGGCTCGCCTCCGTCATCGGCGTCGGCATCCACCCGGTCACCCACGGGCCCGACGTGCACGTGGTCACCGCCGACTGGGTCGGGCACTGCCGCACCGCCCTCGAGGCGGCGCTCGGCGGCACGGCGGTCGTCGTCGCCGGCGCGCTCGGTGACGTCAACCCGCCGGGCGGTGACGGCTACGACCGGGCCGGCGGCGGCCCGTCGCTGGCGGCCTCGGTGGGTGCCGCGGTGGCCGCCCTCGCGGTCGCCGCCGCCGCCCGGGTCACCGACGGCGGGGTCCACCTCGAGCTGTCGCACCGCGCGATCGAGCTGCCCGTCGCCGAGGCCGAGCTGTCGCGGCTGGTCTCCGGGGGTCAGGCCACCGTCGTCGCCGAGCTGCTGGAGTGGCAGGTCGGGACCGCGCACCTGGTGTCGATGCCGGGCGAGCCGCTCGGGGCCTTCGCGGCCGAGGTGACCCGGCCGGGCACCGTCGTGCCCGTCGGCCTCGCGCCGTCCTGGTACGGCTACCTTCCGCACCCCGACGCGCTCGACGGCGGCTACGAGGACGAACTCGGTCTCGGCGCCCCAGCCCTGCGCGCCCTGCTCGACGCGCTGGCGGCGGCGTGACCGTCCACGGCGTGCTCGAGGGCTTCTACGGCGAGCCCTACGCCGACGACGCCCGGCTGGCGCTGCTCGCCTGGCTGCCGACCGCCGGCGGGCGCGACTACGTCTACGCCCCGAAGGACGACCCGTTCCAGCGGGCACGCTGGCGCGAGCCCTACCCACCCGACCGGATGGCCCACTTCGCCGAGCTGCTCGCGGCGGGGGAGCGTCACGGCGTACGCGTCGGCTTCGTCGTCTCACCGGGTCTCGACTGGGCGCCGGCTGACGAGGCCGCACTGGTCGCGAAGCTGCAGGCGTTCCACGACCTCGGGGCGCGGCTGCTCGGGGTGGCCTTCGACGACGTGCCGCCCGGCGGCGAGGACCTCGGGCGGGTCCATGGCGAGGCGGTGGCCGCTGCGGTCGCGGGGCTCCCCGACGACGTGGAGTGGGCGACCTGCCCGGTCGACTACGGCACGGACCGCGTCACGTCGTACCTGCGTGGGTTCGTCGGCGCGCTGCCCGCCGATGTCGACGTCTACTGGACCGGGCCGGGGATCCTGTCGGCCGACGTGCCGACCTCGCTGGCGCAGGACCTGTCGCGCGAGCTCGGGCGGCCGCTGCTGCTCGCCGACAACTTCCCGGTCTCCGACGGGCCGATGGCGGGGCTGCTGCACCTCGGGCCCTACCCGCACCGGCCGGCCGACCTGCCGGCTGCTCTCGGCGGGCTGCTGCTCAACCTCGGCCCGCGACCGGTGGCGTCCCGGCTGCCGGCCGCGGCCGCGCTGCGCTGGTGGGCCGACCCGTCGCAGGACCGGACCGTGGTGTGGGAGGCCGAGCTCGCGGCCGTCCCGGGCCTCACGCCGCTCGCCCGGGCCTGCCGGTCCTGGCTCACCGATCCCGGCCCCGACCCGGAGCTGCTGGGGTGGGCCCTCGCCGCCCTCGACGGCGACGGCCGCCTCGAGGCCTTCCTCGCCGCGGGCTGCCGCGACGGCCTGCCCGCCGAGTGGGTCGCCGACCTCGAGCCCTGGCTCGAGGCCTGGGAGTGGCACGCGATGGCGGTGCCGGTGCTGCTCGAGGCGCTGCGCGGCGGCTCGCCCGGCGCGGCCTTCACCGTCGCCGAGGTCTGGCGGCGCGGCCTCGCGCAGGAGCGGCAGCTGTTCGGGACCCGCTTCGCGCTCTACCCGCTGACCCGGCGCGACGGCGACGCCGAGCTCGTCGACCCCGCCGGGCTCGTCCGCGGTGACACGATCCTGGATGCGATGTGCCGCGAGGCCCTCGCCCGACTGACGGGAGCCCGATCGTGACGGTGCTGGAGGCACGTGGCATCGCAGTGTCCTTCGGTGGGGTCAAGGCGCTGCAGGGCGTCGACCTCACCGTCGAGGCCGGAGAGGTCGTCGGCGTCATCGGGGCCAACGGCGCCGGCAAGACGACGCTGTTCGACTGCCTGTCGGGCATCACGGCCTGCGAGGGCACGGTGCTGCTCGACGGGGTCGACGTGTCAGGCGCCCCGATCCACGCGCGGGCCCGCGCCGGTCTTGGTCGCTCCTTCCAGGACGCGCGGCTCTTCCACTCGATGTCGGTGCTCGACACGCTGCGCGCCGCCTCCGAGCGGCACCGCCCGGTCGGGTCGTCGCTGCTCGGCACCCTGCTCGGTGGCAGCCGCGTCCGCGAGGGCGAGCAGGTCGCGACCCGCAGCGCCGAGGAGCTCGTCGAGGTCTTCTCGCTCGGGGGCTACCGCGACAAGCTCGTCGGCGAGCTCTCCACCGGCACCCGGCGCATCATCGACCTGGCCTGCCTGCTCATCGCGCGGCCCAAGGTCGTGCTGCTCGACGAGCCGTCGTCGGGGATCGCCCAGCGCGAGACCGAGCAGCTCGCCCCGCTGCTGCTGCGGGTGCGCGACGACCTCGGCTGCGGGCTCGTCCTCATCGAGCACGACATGCCGCTGGTGCTCTCGCTCACAACCCGCCTCTACGCCCTCGAGACCGGCCGCGTCATCGCCGAGGGCGAGCCGCAGGACGTCGTGCGCGACCCGGCCGTCGTGCGCTCCTACCTCGGCTCCGACCCCGCCGCCATCAACCGCTCCGGCTGACGCGGGCCCTCCCGCTGCCACCCCCTGCACTCGCCCACCGCCCGACCCGCGCCGCCCCGCGTTCATGATCAACAGGTGGCCTGCACGGAACTCGCCGGGGTGTTTCGTGCAGACCCCCTGATGATCACGGGGCTGGGGCGGCGGCAGCGGGAGGGGCCGCTGGGGGCACGACGGGGGCAGATGTGGCGATCATGCACGCGGGCGGACGCTCGCGTGATCGCCACATCCGAGGGCGTACGACGGGGTCAGGCCGCCAGGGTGAAGCGCTGGGACAGCACGAGTCCGGCCGCGCCCAGCAGGCTGGCGTCCTGGTCGAGCGAGGACAGCAGCACCTCGACCGACTCGCGGACGTGCGGCAGCGAGCGCGCGGCGACCCGCTCCGCGACGAGCGCGCGCAGGACCTCGCCGCCACCGACGACGTCGCCGTGCAGCAGTAGTCGTGTGGGCGCGAGCAGGTGCACCAGCGTCACGAGGCCGACCGCGAGGTGGTCGGCGTAGCGGGCCAGCAGCGCGCGCGCCGGGTCGGAGTCGAGGGCGACGAGCGCGGCGGCGTCGAGGGAGACCGCACCGGGCAGGCCGAGCGCGGCGGCCTCGGTGCGCAGCCAGCGCAGCGTCGCGACGGTCTCCCAGCAGCCGACCAGCCCGCAGGAGCAGGGCTCGCCATCGAGGGCGACGACGGTGTGACCGAGCTCGCCGGTCGCGCCGTCGGCGCCGCGGTAGAGCTCGCCGTCGAGGACGAGGCCGACCCCGAGACCGGAGCCGGTCTGCACCGACGCGAAGGTCGCGACGCCGCGGCCGTCGCCGAACCACTTCTCCCCGAGGGCTTGCGCGCGGGCGTCGTTGTCGACGAGCACGGGCAGCGCGTGGGCCTGCTCGAGCGCGGTCGCGAGGGCGCGGCCCCGGGCGCCGGGCACCGGACCGGAGCCGACGACGGTGCCGGTGGCGGGGTCGCAGACGCCCGGCACGGCGACGCCGATGCCGAGGACCGCGGCGGGCGCGCCGGTGACCGCGCGGGCGACGCCCTCGAGGACGGCGGCGACCAGCTCGTCGCTGCCCGCGCGGGCGGTGTCGCAGGGGACCTCGACGCGGATGAGGACGTCACCGCGGGCGTTGACGAGCGCGGCCTCGACGGCGTCGCTGCCGAACGCGACGGCCGCGCAGATCCCCGCGTCGCGGCGGAACCACAGCGGCCGGCCGGGCTTGCCGACCTTGCCCGAACCGCGCACCGGCTCGCTCTCCTCCAGCAGCCCGTCGTCGACCAGGCCCTGGGCGATGGTGCCGATCGTGGCGCGAGGGACGCCCGCGAGTCGGGCCAGCTCGGCGCGCGACAGCGGCCCGTGGTCGCACAGCGCGCTGAGCACCCGGGAGCGGTTGACGTCACCCATCTGCCGGTTGCTGAGCAGGACCGTGGTCACCGACACCGAAACACTCCTCGTTGACCCTGGCGGCGAACAATGTAATCTACTGCTACAAATAAGCCCTGCACTCACCATCCTGCCCTGAAGGTGGACGAGCGTGACGGATCCCCGCACGAAGCCTGTCGCGATCGCGGCTGCCGCAGTCCTCGTGACGTCCCTGCTGTCGGTCGGGCAGGTGCGCTACGAGCTCGACCAGCAGAAGGCGTCCGGCCCCGACGCGCTGGCCGGCGCGCCGGACCAGGTCGTGGTGCCGGGGGAGAGCTCCACGACCCCCGACGGCCAGCCGATCCCCACCGCGTCGGCCACGGCGACGACGGGGCCCGGCGCGCAGCAGCCCGGCTCCACCCCGGGCACGCGCCCGGGTCAGACCGTGCCTGGCAGCGTCCCGACCACGGTGAAGCCCGGCTCTACCGTGGCCGTCCCCGACTTCGGGCTCCGCACCCAGGGCGTCACCCCGACCTCGGTGAAGATCGGTCTCGACTACAACAAGTCCGGCTGCGGCGACGCGGGCGCTCTCGAGGCGGCCCTCGGCCCGGCGGTGGTCGGCGACCCGGAGAAGGCGGTGGCGGCGTTCACCCGCCACGTCAACGACACCGGCGGCGTCCGCGGCCGGACCCTGTCGACCGTCACCGTCGACGACGGCGGCCTGCAGTGCCCCGAGCGCAACACCGCGGCCGCCATCGAGATGGTCGACCAGCACAAGGTCTTCATGGCGCTGGTGGGCCTGCACCCCGTCGGCGACGCGGTCCTCAAGCGCAAGATCCCGATCTTCGGCGGACGCTCGACCAAGGCCGAGCAGAAGAGCCGCGGGATCGGGCAGTTCCAGCTCTTCCAGGACGCCGACAGCGACTTCGCCAACTGGGCCAGCTTCGGTCGCCACTACCTCGGTACGTCGCCGGACGGCCCGGTCGAGAAGCGCGCCTGCTTCGTGCACCCCGACACCGAGGACTTCAACAACCAGGAGAAGATCCTGGTCGCACTGATGAAGGCCGAGGGCCTGTCCTTCGCCGATGTCATCCGCTACGCCGACGACGCCTCGACGGCCCAGCAGCAGGCCACCGCCGCGGTCATCCGGATGAAGGGCAAGTGCGGCCAGGTCTGGTTCGTCGCCAACAACGCGATCGGCATGATCTTCTTCAGCAACGCCGCCGAGCAGCAGGACTGGCACCCGATCTACACCTTCACTGGCCGC
Organism: Mycobacteriales bacterium; assembly: GCA_030697205.1. Classification (NCBI taxonomy): domain Bacteria; kingdom Bacillati; phylum Actinomycetota; class Actinomycetes; order Mycobacteriales; species Mycobacteriales bacterium. The sequence goes on along the minus strand of JAUYQP010000055.1, from coordinate 43,985 downwards.
ACCGCGCTCATCGACGCCGCGCTGGGCGGCTCGCTGATGAACCAGAACCAGTGGGTCAACGCGATCGGGCTGTCGCCGCGCATCAAGCCCGGTGACCACCCCAACGAGGACAACTGCACGAAGATCTACGAGAAGTACTACCCGGGCGACGGCCAGTCCGGCTCGGCATCGGTGCTGATCGCCTGCATCGCCATCCTCACCTCGACGGAGGCCATGGAGCGGGCCGTGGACCTGACCGGGGTGCTCACCGCCAACTCGCTGCAGGTCGGCGTCAACGCCATCAAGCGCGACTTCTACTACGACGCGCACGTCCCGATGACCTACACCGTCCCGACCAGCCTGGCGCGGCCGTTCGACTTCACCGGCTACGACCACCAGACCGTGGTGCGGTGGGACCGCAACGCCGGCGACTACTCCTTCCCGGAGTACCCCAAGTACTGGAGCCGCTTCGGACCGGGGAAGTCCGGTGGCGAGGACCTGCGTCCGCTGTTCGACGACACCTGGAAGAAGCCCTAGTTGGACCTCGTCCTGCTCGGTCTCACGATCGGGATGGCCAACGCGCTGCTCGCCGTCGGCCTCGTCCTCATCTACATGAGCAACCGCGTCGTCAACTTCGCCCACGGCGAGATCGGCGCTTTCGCGGTCGCGCTCATGCTCACCTTCACCCAGGTCCTCGACTGGGCCTACTGGCCGGCGCTGCTGGCGAGCCTCGCCGGCACCGCCCTGCTTGCCGCCGCCATCGAGCGCACCGTCATCCAGCGGCTGTTCCGCAGCCCTCGCCTCATCGTGCTCATCGCGACGGTCGGGGTCGCCCAGGTCGTCACCGTCGGCCGGCTGGTCCTGCCCAAGCCGAAGAACGGTGACGACGCGGTCTTCGCCGGAGGCGGTACGTCGTTCCCCGTCCCCTTCAGCGAGCCGTCCTTCGAGTTCGGGCGCGTCATCATCGGGCCGCAGCACCTGATGGTCCTGGTCGTCGGCCCGCTCGCCGTCCTCGGCGTCGTGCTCTTCCTGCGGCGCAGCGTCTACGGCATCGCGATGCGCGCGTCGGCGGAGAACTCCGCGCGCGCCCAGCTGCTCGGCATCCCGGTCCGCCGGGTCAGCACCCTGGCCTGGGTCATCGGTGGCCTGCTCGCCGGCATCGGCGCGATCCTGCTGGCCCCGATCGTCGGCTTCTCGAGCACCGAGGCGGTCGGCCTGCCGCTGCTGGCCCGCGGCCTGGCCGCCGCGACGGTCGCGCGCTTCGAGTCCGTCGGGCTCGCCTTCGGGCTCGGGCTCGTCTTCGGCCTCGTCGACCAGCTCGCGATCTTCTACACAGGCAAGAGCGGCGTCACCGACGCGGTCGTGCTCGGTGTGGTGCTCGTCGTGCTGCTCCTGCGCCGCTTCGAGAAGCGCCGCACCACGGCCTCGGAGGAGTCGTCGTGGGCGGTCTCGGACCCGGTGCGCGCGCTGCCTCCCGAGATCACCGGCGACCGCCGCTGGCGGGGCGTCGTGCTCGCGAGCGTCGGCGTCACCGCCACCCTGCTCCTGCTCGCGCCCGGTGTGCTCAGCTCCTCGAGCACCTTCCTGCTGGCCACCATCGGTGCGGTCAGCGTCGTGACGATCGCCCTGACCGTGCTGTCCGGCTGGGGCGGTCAGCTGTCCATCGGCCACTGGGCGCTGGCCGGCGTCGGCGGCGTCCTCGGCAGCCGGCTCCACGAGGTGCTGGGCGTGCCGTTCTGGCTGGCCTTCCTCGCCGTCGGTGCGCTCGGGGGGCTGATCTCGCTGCTTCTCGGACTCCCGGCCCTGCGGCTGCCCGGGCCGCTGCTGGCGGTGGTCACGCTCGGCTTCGCGGTCGTGTGCTCCACCTGGCTGTTCGACCAGCCGTGGTTCGCCGGTACCGGTGTCCTCGAGCGCCCCGCCTGGATAGGCATCGACACCTACTACTACGTCTGCCTCGTCTTCCTCGTCGTCGTCATGCTCGGGGTGCGGACCCTGCAGCGCGGGCGCTTCGGCCGCAACGTCGTGGCCGTTCGCGACAACCCCGCGCAGGCCGCCGCGATGGGCATCGCGGTGGTCCGCACGAAGCTCACGACCTTCGTCCTGTCGGGCACCCTGGCGAGCCTCGCCGGCTTCCTGTGGGCAGCCGGGGTGACCACCGCGAGCCCCGAGGCGTTCCCCGCCCACCGCTCGCTCGGCCTGCTGGCCGCGGCGATCATCGGCGGCCTCGGCTCGGTCGGCGGGGCGGTGCTCGGCACGGCGTACCTCCTTGGCATCCCCTACTTCGCCGCCGACGTCTCGCCGTACTTCGGGATCCTCTCCACCGGCGTCGGCCTGCTCGTGCTCGTCCTCGTGCTGCCGGGTGGGCTGGCCCGGGTCGCCTTCGCGGTCCGCGACCGGGTCGCGCTGCTCGTCACCGGGGTCGAGGCGAGGCCGCGGGTCGAGCCGGTTCCCGAGCCCGAGCCCGAGCTCGAGCCGCAGCCCGTCCTCGTCGGGGCGGGCCGATGAGGGGACCCATGTCGCGGCTGCGGGGCTACCTCGACGGCGAGGACCCCAAGCCGGCCGCGGCGATGTTCGGCCTCAACGCCGTCGACGAGCTCGACAACGCGACCTTCATCTGGCTCGGCCCGATCATCGCGGAGTCCTTCGGCAAGGGCGTCGGCGCCTTCGGCGTCATCGGGATCCTGGTGCTCGTGGTCGCGCCGCTCATCGCGATCCCGGTGTCGCTGGCCGCCGACCGGCGGGCCCGGATGCCGATCGCGATCGCCTGCGCCGCGACGTGGGCGGTCTTCTCGCTCGCCTCCGCTGCCGCGTTCACGCTGACGCTGCTGGTGCTCGCGCGGATCGGCTCGTCGCTCGGCCGCACCGTGAGCTACCCCGTGCAGCTGTCGCTGCTGGCCGACTTCTACCCGCCGCGGGTGCGCGCGAAGGCCCTGGGCGTGCACTCCCAGGCCAACACCGTCGGTGCGATCTTCGGCGCCCTCGGGGCGGGGGTGATCGCGCAGTTCTTCGGCTGGCGCGCGGCCTTCGTCGTGCTGGCGATCCCCACGCTGCTGACGATCCTCGCGGTCCGCAAGGTGGCCGAGCCGGCACGCGGTAGCCACGAGCGCCGCGAGACCGAGGAGCAGCTGCCCTTCCGCGAGGTCTTCCCGCGGCTCTACGCGATCCGCTCGCAGCGCTACGTCTGGTTCGCCGGCATCTGGATCGTCGGCGGCGGCACGTTGGGCTCGGTGCTGATCCTGCCGTTCTACTTCAAGGAGACCTACGACATCGGTGCCTTCGGTGTCGGGGTGATCGGTGCGGTCGCCGGTCTTGGGGCCATGGTCTCGACGTTCATCGGGGCGAGGATCGCGCAGGAGCGCCTCAACGAGGCTCCCCACGTCGGAGTGCGCTGGATCGCCACGGTCATGTTCGTGTCCGCGGGCGTGCTGGGGGTCTTCGGCCTGGCGCCGACGCTGTGGATCACGATGCCCCTGCTGTTCGGGCTGTTCGCGCTGTTTGGACTGATCAGCCCGCTGCTTGCGACGATCGGCACGCTCATCGCGCCGCCCGAGCTGCGGTCGTCGGCGTACTCCATCGGGCAGGTGATCTGGCTGCTCGGCGCGATCCCGGCCCTGCTGATCGCCCTCATCGCGGATCAGGGGGGCTACGGCTGGGCCTTCGCTGCAGCGGCCCTGTGCCTGACCCGCGGGGTGTTCCACATCCTCACCGTCGCCCGCTACATCGACGCCGACGTCGCCCGTCGCGACCCCACCCATGTCGACGAGGGGGCCCGCACCGCGGCCGACGGCAGCGTGCTGCTGCTCGAGACCAAGGACCTCACCGTCTCCTACGACGGGGTGCAGGTGCTCTTCGGCGTGGACCTGCAGGTCCGCGAGGGCGAGATCGTCGCGCTGCTCGGCACCAACGGCGCCGGCAAGTCCACGACCCTCAACGCCATCAACGGCCTGGTCGAGCCCGACGGCGGCAACGTCTGGCTCGGCGGCGTGCCGATCACCGGTGAGCCGCCGGAGCGCACCACCGCCCGCGGCATCGTGCAGGCCCCCGGCGGTCGCGGCATCTTCCCCGGTCTCACCGTCGAGGAGAACCTGCGCCTCGGTGCCTTCCTGCTGCGCAAGGACAAGGCGCTGCTCGCGGCCCGCCTCGACGAGGTGCTCGACGTCTTCCCCGCGCTGCGCCCGCTGCTGGGCCTGCGCGCGGGCGCGCTGTCGGGCGGCCAGCGCCAGCAGCTGGTGCTCGCCCAGGCCTTCCTGCTCAAGCCGAAGCTGCTGCTCATCGACGAGCTCTCGCTCGGCCTCGCGCCGATCGTCGTCCAGGAGCTGCTCGCGACGGTGCGCCGGCTCAACGCCGAGGGCGTGACCATCGTGCTCGTCGAGCAGTCGGTCAACGTCGCGCTCACCCTCGCCGACCGCGCCTACTTCATGGAGAAGGGCACGGTCCGCTTCGAGGGCCCGACCGCCGAGCTCCTGCACCGCGACGACCTGCTCCGCTCCGTCTTCCTCGGAGGGCGCACCGACGCGCCCCTCGTGACCACCTGACCCTGGGGGACCGCTCCGTGCGCCGACTCGCCCTGCTCCTGACCGCCGTCGCCGTGGCGGTGCCCTCGACGGTCGCCGTCGCGAAGCCGGACCAGAAGCCGGCCCCGCCGGTCTGCGACGGGCCGCTCGCCTGCGCCGACGACAGCGCGGTGCTCGAGCTCGAGCGGCGCATGACCGACCACCTGCGCTACGGCCAGGTCCTCGAGATCGACTACGCCACCCCCGAGCGGGTCCTCGGTCAGGTCGTGAGCGGCGGTGCCTGGGGCGACTCGGCGCTGTGGACCGGTGTCTACCTCGCGGGCGAGTCGATGCGCTACGCCGTCGCCGACGACAAGCTCGGTGGCCCGAAGGAGGGCAAGGGCAAGGCCAAGGGGCGTACGCCGCTGACGGACGAGCAGCGGGCCTACTGGACGGCGCAGCGCTCCGAGGCGCTGGCGCGGGTCCGCCTCATGAGCGACAAGTTCCACCTGCTCACCCGGATCGGCCGCGCGTGGCAGACCGAGTTCGCACCGAACACGTCGTACGACCCGACCTCCCCGGCGGGCGGCCCGCCGTCGTTCGGCGGCGGCATCCCGGCCTTTCAGGGGGAGGAGGGGATGCTCATGCGCGGCTGCGCGCCCGCCCCCGCCGACACCCCCGACGGGATCGGCATCACGCCCGGCGGCAACAAGCGCATCTTCGGCCCGTTCACCTGGGTCGACGACGGGCTGACCGGTGAGATCCCCGACGGCGAGTACTACTGCGAGACCGCGCCGAGCCGCGACTCCTACGCCGGGACGCTCTACGGCCTGCTGCACGCCTACGACCTCGTCGGCGAGGACGACCCCGCGCTGCGCGCGCAGATCCGCGCCGACGTGCTGGCGCTCGCGACCCGGCTGGTGAAGTTCGGCTGGTCCTTCCCACGCCCGCACGGCAACATCTCGGTCCCGAAGCTGCCGCTCAACGTGCCGGTGACCGGCTTCAACGGGCACGACTTCGACAACTTCATCTCACCGGCCTTCATGCAGCAGGTCCCGTCGGCGCGGCTGCACGTCACGCAGTCCGCGCGCCACGTCGCGGCGGACGGGACGCCGGAGCAGCAGGCCGTGTGGGAGGCGGTGTGGGTCGAGGAGGTCTCCTCGCAGCTGCCGGTCTACGCCGTCGCCATGGAGGTGGACGCGGCGATGCCCAACGACGGCTACTACAAGTACAACCTCAACCACCTCACTCTCTCCAACACGATCCGTCTCGAGGGCGACCCGGTCGTGCGCGAGGAGCTGTCGCGTGGGCTGGCGGTCATGGACGCGACCACCGGTGACGACGGAAACGCGCACTTCGAGTCGATCGTCTTCGGCCGCACCGGTGAGCAGCACCGCATCGACGACGCGGTGCGGCACCTCGACGAGTGGCTCGACTACCGCGCGACGACCCACTCGGCCGCGGGTCGGGTCGTGCGCAACAGCGAGCGCTGCGGCACCGAGCTCGAGTGCGTCCCGGCCAACCAGCTCGACGTCGACACTGCTGCCGGCACCGTCACGGTGCCCGACTCCGCGACGCTCGAGCCCGACCCGCAGCCGCAGATGCGCGCCCGCAACCCGCTGCCCGTCGCGCTGCGCACGCCGACCGACTTCCTGTGGCAGCGCCCGCCGACGCAACTCGACGGCGAGGAGGGCCCGACGCACGCCGCGCCCGGCGTCGACTACCTCACGCCCTACTGGACGATCCGCTACTACACCGAGGTCGCCGAGCCCGACCTGGCACCCTTGCCGCTGTGGGTCGGTCCGTCGCACCGCTGAGGAGGCGCCCCGCGCCAGTCGCCGCGGTCGCGGTGGTCGTCGCGGTGGTCGTCGCGCTGGTCGTCGCGCTGGCGGTCGCGGGCATCGTGCTCCTGCGTGCCGACGGCGACGGCGACGGCGGTCCCCACCCCGGCCCCGGTGTCGAGCCTGCGGGCTACCGGATCGCCTACGACGTGAGGGACCTGGTCGCGGGCACGACCGCGCAGGAGGTGGTCGAGGTCGCGCAGGTCGCGGGCGGCACCGCGAGCCGCCATCTGCTGCCCGGCGGTGCGGGGACGGCGACGACGCCGTCGGCCGTCTACGACCGCGTCGACGGGACCTGGCGGCAGCTGGCCGCCGTCGCCCCGGGCGAAACCGGCTCCGATCTGCGGCTGACCGCCACGCTGGCCTGGGCCGAGGGCGTCGGGCGGGCCCGTCGGGACGGCAGTGGCAGGGTCGCGGGGGCCGGCTGCACCTGGTGGCTGACCCGCGAGCCGCTCGACGCCGCCCCGGTCGCGGCGGCCACCGCGGCCGACCGGGCGCGCTCCTGCGTGGACGCAGCCGGCCGGCTGCTCGCCGACACCTGGCAGGCCGGCGGCACCGACCTGCGCACCCGCACCGCCACGTCGGTGACCGCGCTGGCCCTGCTCGACCCGCTCGACGGCCAGTCGCCGTCGGAGCTCGACCCGCGGCTGCGCATCGCGGCCGTGCAGAGCGCCGTGCCCCAGGGCGAGCCGCCACCGGGCTGCTCCTGGACCGGCGCGGCCAGGGTGCTCGCGGCGGCGCCGGGCACGACCGAGCTGGCCCGCACCACGACCCGCCAGGTGGCCGACTGCGACGGCCAGCCGGTCGTCCTCGACCGGATCAGCGGGCGTGACCTGACGGCGCCCGTCGGTGACGAGCCGCTGCTCGTCGGGACCCGACCCGGCCGGGCCCGTGGGACCGCTGGCGGGGTAGTCGTCGAGGTCGCCGACGGCCAGGACCTGCTCCGGCTGCGCACCGCCGCCGCGCTCGGGTCCGTCCTGGGCTGGCTCGCTGCGCGATGAGGCCGGTCGTCTTGGGGGTGGGTGGCGTCTTGGTCGGCTGGCTGCTGCTGGTGCTCGCCCTGTGGCGGGGCAGCCGGAGCCTCGACATGCGCGCTGCCGCGCGGCTCGTGCCCGACCTCGTGCGGCTGGTGGGCCGGCTGGCCCGCGACCGGGCGCTGCCCCGGCGTACCCGGGTCGGCCTGTGGCTGGTCGTGGCCTACCTCGCGTCGCCGGTCGACCTCGTCCCCGACGTCGTGCCGGTCCTCGGCTGGGCCGACGACGTCGTGCTCGTCCTGCTCGTGCTACGGGTGGTCGTGCGACGGGCCGGTCCGCTTGCCCTGGAGCGGCACTGGCCGGGGACCCCGGAGGGCCTCGGGCTGGTGCGCCGTGCCGCGCGGCTACCCGAGGGCTGAGGCCAGCTCGTCGCGGGTCGGTGCAGACCGGGCCCCCGGCCGGGTGACGGCGAGCGCTCCGGCGGCGCAGCCGTGCCGGGTGGCCTCGACGAGGTCGTGACCGTCGAGCAGCGCGGCGACCAGGGCCCCGACGAAGGCGTCGCCCGCACCGACGGTGTCGACCGCGCGGACGACCGGCGCCCGCACCTCCGTGTGGCTGCCGTCCGCTGCCGCCACGACCGCCCCGCGCGCCCCCAGCGTGGTGACGACCCCGCGGCGCACCGGCGGCTCGGCGGGCAGCAGCGCGGCCTCGCCCTCGTTGACGACCAGCACGTCCACCCGCGCGAGCAGGCTCACTGGCAGGGCAACGGCGGGCGCGGCGTTGAGGACGACGAGGCCCGTGGCCCGCTCGACCGACAGCGTCACCACGTCGAGCGGCACCTCGAGCTGCACCAGCAGGTCGCCGACGACGGCGGGCGCCTCGGCCAGCGCGTTGGCGCCCGGCACCACCACAATGGTGTTCTCGCCCGCGTCGTCGACCTCGATCAGCGCGAGCCCGGTCGGCGCGGCCACCCGGCGCACCCCGCTGACGTCGACGCCGTCGAGCGAGGCGAGGCACAGCGCGCCGTCGGCGTCGTCGCCGACGGCCCCCACCAGCGCGACCTGGACGCCGAGGGCCGCGAGCGCCGCGGCCTGGTTGGCGCCCTTGCCGCCGGCCAGTCGCGCGACCGAGGTCCCGAGCAGCGTCTCGCCGGGTCGTGGCAGGGCCGGGACCCGCACGACGACGTCGACGTTGAGGGACCCGACGACGGTCAGCGTCACGGCCGCAGGGCCCGCAGGAACAGCTCGACGAGCTCCTCGACGAGGTCCTCGACGGGCGGGGGAGCGGGCTGGTCGGCCCACCAGCCGAGCAGCTCGCCGACTGCCCCGGTGAGGGCGAGCGCGAGCAGCGGGTTGCGCACGGCCCGCGGGGCGATCACGAGGCCCGCAGTCTGCTCGGCGATGAGCTCGGCGAAGCCCAGGCAGGCGCGGTGCCGGTCCGCGGTCAGCTCGCCCGCGGCAGGTGCCGCGGAGTAGGCCACCCGCACCCGGCGCGGGTCGTCGGTGAGGAAGCACAGGTACGCCGACAGGCCCGCCCGCACCCGGCCTTCGAGCGTCGGCGGGGCCGCGTCTACGGCGTCCTGCAGCGCTCGGACGCCTTCGAGGACCACGATCGTCGCGACCTCGAGCAGCAGCGACTCGCGGGAGTCGTAGGCCTCGTAGAACGCCCGGGTGCCGACCCGGGCGGTCGAGCAGAGCAGCCCGATGGTGGCGTCGGCGAAGCCGTGGGTGCCGAAGACCTCCAGACCGGCGTCGAGCATCGCCTGCTGGCGGGCGGCGCGTCGCTCGTCGGGTCGTCGGCCGGCGTAGACACGTCCCTGCGACGGCTCGTCCGGGGAGGGTGCGGAGGCAGTCGCGGGGGACACGCGCGGACGGTAGCGTCGATGATTGAGGTTGGCGACTTGTTGGATTATCCAATATATCCTACGGTCGGTCGATGACCGAGGACGTCCGCACGCTGCGCCAGGCCGCCCGTCGCTTCGTCGGGCACAGCTCGCCCTGGGCGCTGGCCGGTGCCCTCGCCGTCGGACTCGCCGGCGCGCTGTCCGCCGGGCCGACGGCCGGCCAGCTGCTCGTCGTGGTGACCGTCCTCGCGGCCCAGCCAGTCGTCGAGTGGGTCATCCACGTCGTCGTCCTGCACGCCCGCCCGCTCACCGTCGGCGGGCGCACCGTCGACCTCTACCAGGCCCGCAAGCACCGGGCCCACCACGCCGCGCCCCGCGACCTCGACATCCTGCTCATCCCGCTGCGCGGCCACCTCGCCGGCGCCGCGGTCGTCGGCGCGCTGTGCCTCGCGCTGCCCGGCGCGGCTACCCGCTGGGCGCTCGTCGCCGCCGTCGCGGCCACCTCACTGGCCTACGAGTGGGTGCACTTTCTCGTCCACACCGACTACAAGCCCCGGCGCGCCGCCTACCGCCGCCTCTACGTCCACCACCGCTTGCACCACTACCGCAACGAGCACTACTGGTTCGGCGTCAGCCGGATCGGCGCGGACCGGCTGTTCGGCACTGCCCCGGCCAAGACCGACGTCGAGCGCTCCGACACGGTCCTCACCCTCGGTCTCTGACCACAGCCGCTACAGCCGGGTGCGGGCCTCCCACAGCGACGGGAAGAAGCGCCGGGTGAGTGTCGAGCGCAGGTAGGCCGCGCCGGAGGAGCCGCCGGTGCCGGGCTTGAGCCCGATCTGGCGCTCCACGGCGAGCACGTGGCGGTGCCGCCAGTGGCCGACCGCCTCGTCGTAGTCCAGCAGCGTCTCGGCGAGCATCATCAGCAGCGCGTGGTCGGGTCCGCCGCGCAGGACGTCGGCGACGTCGGCCACCCCGTGGCGGGCCAGCGCCCCGTCGAAGACGTCGGCGAGCGAGGCGGCGGCGAGCCTGGCGCGCAGCCGCGCCACCTCCTCGGCCGAGAGCCAGGCGGAGTCGACGTACCCCTCGTCCTTGAGGCCGCTGGCGAACTCGACCTCGCGCCACTGCGCCGACTGGAAGCCGCTGCCGCCCTCGAGCGCGTGGCGGAACTCGAGGTAGCCGGCGGGGGACATGGTGCCGAGCACGTCCCACTGCGCGATGAGCTGGCGCATGATCGTGACGATCCGGCGCAGCCGGGTCTCGGCCTGCGGGAAGCGGTCGGCGGCGATGAGCGCGGTCGCGTCGTCGAGCTCGTGGAGCACCAGCTTGAACCACAGCTCGTGGCTCTGGTGCAGGACCACGAAGAGCAGCTCGTCGTGGGCCCGGGGCTCCTGCTGCAGGGTCAGCAGCTCCTCGACCCGCAGGTACGACGAGTAGGTGACGCGACTGTCGCTCATGCGCTCACTCTCGCAGGCGGCCGCAGGCTGGTGCTGCGGGCGCAACTGCAGTACAACGCAGGACGTGCAGCAGCTGACCGGCCTCGACGCCGCCTTCCTCGCCATGGAGACCTCCTCGGTCTTCGGTCACGTCGGCAGCGTCTGCGTGCTCGACCCGTCGACCGCCGACCACGAGCTGACCCTCGAGCGGCTCACTCACCTCGTGGAGTCACGGCTGCACCTCATCCCGCCGTTCCGGAGGCGGCTCGTCGAGGTGCCGCTCGGCCTCGACCAGCCCTACTGGATCGAGGACCCCGACTTCGACGTGGAGTTCCACGTCAGGGAGCTTGCGTTGCCCGCCCCCGGTGACGACCGACAGCTCGCCGACCAGTGCGCGCGGCTCCACGCGCGGGCGCTCGACCGGCGCCGGCCGCTGTGGGAGCTCTACCTCGTGCACGGCCTGTCCGGTGGCCGCAAGGCGGTCTACTCGAAGGTCCACCACGCCGCGATCGACGGGGTGTCGGGCAACGACATCCTCGCCGCGGTTCTCGACCTCACGCCGGAGGGGCGCCCGGACGAGCGGGTCGACCGGCCGCCCGTCGAGCGGCCCCCGAGCGCCGCGCGGCTGCTCGCCCGCAGCGGGGTCTCGCTCGCCGGACACCCCGTGCGGGCGGCCCGTGTCGGGCTGTCGCTGCTGCGCTCCGCCCCGGACCTCGCCGCCGCCGCGCCGCGACTCCCGGTCATCGATCGGCTGCTGCGCCGCGAGCACGCCGACGTGCTGTCGCGCCCCGGCCTGCGGGCCCCCGCGACGCCGTTCAACCGCTCGATCGGCCCGCACCGCCGGTGGGCCTTCGTCAGCCTCTCGCTCGACGACGTCAAGGCCGTGAAGAACGCCCACGGCACCACCGTCAACGACGTCGTGATGGCGCTCTCGGCCGGGGCCCTGCGTCGCTGGCTGCTCGACCACGACGCGCTGCCCGAGGCCCCGCTGGTCGCCGGCGTGCCCGTGTCGGTGCGCTCCGATGCCGAGAAGGGAGCGGGCGGCAACCGCGTGTCGAGCATGCTCGCGGCGCTTCCGACGCAGCTGGCCGACCCGGTCGAGCGGCTGCAGGCGGTCCGCGCCGCGATGGGCCACGCCAAGTCGCAGCACGGCGCGCTGCCCGCCGACCTGCTGTCGGACGTCACGCAGTTCGCCGCGCCGGCGCTGGCCGGTCAAGCCGCGCGGCTCGCGGCCCGGCTGCGGCTGGTCGAGCGGGTGAGCGCCTTCAACCTCATCATCAGCAACGTCCCGGGCCCGCCCGTCCCGCTCTACTACGCCGGGGCGCGGCTGCTCGCCTACTACCCGTTGTCGGCCATCGCCGACGGCCAGGGCCTCAACATCACGGTCATGTCCTACGACGGCGAGCTGCACTTCGGGCTGATCGCCGACCGCTATCTCGTGCCGGACCTCGACGCCCTGGCCGGCTACCTCGCGGACGAGCTCAAGGACCTCCTCTCCGCCGCCTGACCCTGATCGGGAGAAGCGGGTGGCACAGGCAGGAAACGCGGGCGAGACGGCGAACAGGGTGAGGAACGAGAACCCGTTCCACCCCCCGCATCGAAGGACGTCCCCGTGCCGGCTCGCCGCCCGCTGCTCATCTCCCTGCTGCTCGGTGCCCTCGGCGCCGGCTCGCTCACCGCCGTCACGAGCGCCGGCACGGGCTTCACGACCGACCTCGCGCTGGCCCGCACCGCCGCCGCGCAGGCGACTGACCCGGCGGACCCGGCCGCTGCGCCCGCGGAGCCGCGCTACTCCCTCGCGGGGGGCTGCTGGGCGCTCAAGGCGAGCAACGGTAGGTACGTCGCCCGCGGAGCCGAGGCGTTCGCGGCGACGGCAGCGTCGCCGTCGGCCGCCGAGCCGTTCCGCTTCCAGGCCCTCGACCTCGGGAAGTACCTCCTCTACGGCACGGGCGCGGACTACCTCGCTGCCTCCCCGGACGACCTCGGCACGGCCGTCTCGCTCGCCGGCCGCACGGCCACGGGGACGGTGGCCGGCACCTCCGACGAGCAGGTCGACGCGGTGCGCGACCCGCTGCTCGGCGCGCTCGGCGAGGCGCAGGTCGGGGCTCTCGACGCCACCGCCCCGGTCCGTGAGGAGGTCCGCGGCAGCGCCACGGTCATCGCCGCGGAGCCCTCCGCGGCGGCCGAGTGGGTCGTCAAGGGCGCCCCCGGCGCGTTCTCCCTCGAGCTGCCCGTCGACGACGGAGAGCCGGAGAACCCCGGCCCCGTGGACCCGCCGATCGCCGGCACCCTCAGCGCGGCCACCGACGGCGCCCTGTCCGTCGTACCCGGTCGTGACGCGAGCGCGACCGCGCGCTTCGCGCTCGAGCCCGCCACCGGCTGCGCGGTCTTCCCCGAGGCCGACCTCGACGTCGCCGGGCCGGTGCTGCTCGGCTCGACCGGCTACACCGAGACGCGCGGCTACCTCGACGCGCACCTGCACATGATGGCCTTCGAGTTCCTCGGTGGGAAGGCCCGCTGCGGCCGGCCGTGGCACCCCTACGGCATCGCGAAGGCGCTCGTCGACTGCGACGACCATGGCCCCGGCGGTCGCGGCTCCGCGCTCGAGGACATCGTGTCCGGCAAGACCCCCGGCAGTGGCCACGACACCGTCGGCTACCCGAGCTTCGGCTACTGGCCGCAGTACGACTCGCTCACGCACGAGCAGGTCTACTACCGCTGGCTGGAGCGCGCGCACCTCGGCGGTCTGCGCATGTTCACCAACCTGCTCGTCGAGAACGGCCAGCTGTGCGAGCTCTACCCGCTGAAGAAGAACAGCTGCAACGAGATGGACGGCGTCCGGCTCCAGGCACAGCGGCTGCGCGAGCTCGAGCGCTACATCGACGCGCAGGCCGGCGGCCCGGGCAAGGGCTTCTTCCGGATCGTGCTCGACCCCTTCGAGGCGCGTCGCGTCATCAACGCCGGCAAGCTCGCGGTCGTGATGGGCATCGAGGTCTCCGTGCCGCTCGACTGCCGGGAGTACCTCGGTGACACCTCCGCCTGCGACGCCGCGCTCGTCGACCAGCGGATGCAGGAGGTCTACGACCTCGGCGTGCGCCAGATGGAGATGACCAACAAGTTCGACAACGGGTTCACGGGCGTCACCGGCGACGGCGGCGCGACCGGCCTCATCGTCAACACCGGTAACCGCGGCGAGACCGGCCACTACTGGCAGATGGACTCCTGCGAGGGTCGCGTCGACCCGGAGGACCACGACAAGCAGCAGCTCAACCTGCTCGACGAGGACCCGAGCGGGCAGGGCCGCGACTCCATCTTCGCCGGGGTCCTGCAGTCCGCGGGTGCCACAGGCGTCAGTCCGGCCTATGGCCCGGGCCCGCACTGCAACACGATCGGCCTCACCGAGCTCGGCCGTGAGTTCCTCAAGGGAATGGTCAAGCGCGGGATGCTCTTCGACCCGGACCACATGAGCTCCAAGGCCCGCCGGGAGGCGCTCGACGAGCTGAGCCGGGCCAACTACTCCGGCGTCGTGTCGAGCCACACCTGGTCCGACGACACGATCTACCAGCGCATCCTCACCATGGGCGGCGTCGTCACCCCGCACGCCGGTGGGTCCGAGGGATTCGCCAAGAGCGACTGGCCGTTCCTGCGCAAGGCCCGTGACGACCGCTTCGCGTTCGGCCTGGGCTTCGGCTCCGACATCAACGGCTTCAGCACGCAGGGCCGACCGGTCTCCGCGTCGGCTCCGAAGGTCACCTACCCCTTCACCGGCTTCGGTGGTGCGGTCGTCGACAAGAGCTCGACCGGCACCCGCACCTGGGACTACAACGTCGAGGGCGTCGACCACTACGGCCTCTACGCCGACTGGGCCGAGCACGCGATCCGGTCCGCCTCCGACCCCGAGGCCTTCCGTGCCGACCTCGAGCGCGGACCGGAGGCCTTCCTGCAGATGTGGGAGCGCGCGATCGGCGTCAAGGGCGACGCCTGCCGGGCCGACGTCGCCGACCTCGGTGACGAGGCGCTCAAGAAGCTCGATGCTCAGAGCCCCGAAGGCGTGCTGCTCACCCTCGGCCAGCCCAGCGTGCGGGTCGGGGACCGCTTCGAGTACTGCACCGACAAGGGCCGTGTCGCGGTCGTCTTCGGCGCCGACGAGCGCGTGGCGAAGGTCGTCACGCTCTGAGCCCTGGCAGGCTGGACCGCGTGACAGAGCTGACCGTGCGCCGTGCGCGCACGTCCGACGTGCCCGCGGTCCGAGCCCTGGTCGACACCTACGCGCCCGACCGCAGGCTGCTGTCCAAGGCCACCGTCGTCCTCTACGAGGACGTGCAGGAGTTCCGGGTCGCCGAGCTCGCCGGCGAGGTCGTCGGCTGCGGGGCGCTGCACGTCATGTGGGAGGACCTCGCGGAGGTCCGCACCGTCGCCGTCGACCCGGCGCACCACGGCAGGGGCATCGGCAGCGCGGTGCTCCGCGCGCTGCTGGAAGGCGCTCGCGAGCTCGGCATACGACGGGTCTTCTGCCTCACCTTCGAGACCGCGTTCTTCGGCCGGCACGGCTTCGTCGAGGCGAGCGACATCCCGGTCGACCCCGGCGTCGCCTCGGAGCTGCTTCAGTCGCCCGACGAGGGCGTCGCGGAGTTCCTGGACCTCGCGCGGGTGCGCCCCAACACCCTGGGCAACACCCGCATGCTGCTGGACCTCGCCTAGATCCACGGCCGAAGAGCGCGGTGGGGGATGTCGTGCTGCCGCACGTCCGGGTCCGCCGCCGCCGCCGAGGCGCTGCGCGGGGTGCTCACCGACCTCGCGCCGGACGGCTCGGACGACACCGCGCGGCTCGTCGCGCGGTGCCGACTCCGTCACGTCCGAGGCGCCGGCCTGGGTCCACGAGGTCCGGCCCTTCTCCTCGAGCAGGCCTACGGTCGTCTCGCACAGCCGGCGGCCGTTGAAGGCGCTCGCGACGTCGAGCACCTTCGCGCCCGTGATGCCGGACTGCGCGACGGCGTTCCAGAAGCCGCAGCCAACGGTGTTCTGCCGCGTGTAGCCGCTCTCCGAGTAGCGGATGCCCGAGCCGTTGGGGAGCGGCGACTCGTAGGTCTGGACGACGAGCGACCAGGCGGAGTCGGCGTGGCCGGAGTTGCGCATCGCGGTGCGCACGTTGAGCAGCGCGTCCTTGATCGCGGTCGTCTTCGCGGTGACGTTGGCAGGGTGCCGGCCACGAAGGCTCCGGAGGCGAGCAGGGTGAGGGGGACGCGCACGAGGGGACCTCCGAGGTCGGCGACGGTGTCGGGGCGCTGGGACGGACCGGGCAGACTGTGGCACGCGCCATATCTCAGGCGGTCGTGCCACGTAGGTGACATCGGTGTCACCTCGGGGAAGAGCACGGTCATGACACCGCTGTTGCCGCCCTGGTCGACCTCCGCTCGCCTGGCGCTCCAGGAGGAGGCGCATGCCTTCGCCCGCGACGTGGTGCTGCCGGTCGCCGATGCGCTCGACCCGGTGAAGGGCGAGATGCCCCGCGAGCTCGTCGAGGACATGGCGGCGCGCGGGTGGTTCGGATTGACGATCCCGACCGAGCACGGCGGCCAGGGGCTTGGTGTCCTGGAGTACTGCCTCGTCTCCGAGGAGCTGGCCCGCGGCTGGCTGTCGGTGGGGTCGATCCTGGCCCGCGCCCAGGGGCTCGGCACGCAGGTGCGCGATGCCGATCGCCGTGCGGAGCTGCTCAAGCGCTCGGCCACTGGCGAGTGGATCGGCGCGATCGCGCTGTCCGAGCCGGACGCGGGCTCGGACCTCGCGGGTGTGCAGACCCGCGCGGTCCGCGACGGCGACGACTGGGTGCTGACCGGGCACAAGCGCTGGGCCGGCAACGCGCTCGCGGCCGACTTCGTCGAGGTGCTCGCGCGGGTCCGCGATCCCGAGCCCGGTGAGCCGCGCTCTGCCGGCCTCGAGCCCTTCCTCGTCGTCAAGGAGCGAGGCGTCTTCCCCGACCGGATGACCGGCACCACGATCGACAAGATCGGCTACCACGGCTTCCTCACCTGGGACCTCGTCCTCGACGGCGTCCGGGTGCCCGACAGCGACCGCCTCACGGGCCTCTACGCCGATGCCGGCGCGCAGGCCGACGAGGGCGACTTCGCCGCCGTGCAGCGCTCCCTCAACATCGCGCGGGTCCACACCGCAGCCCGGGCGGTGGGCGTCGCCCGAGGCGCGCTCGAGGACACCACCGCCTACCTGCTCGAGCGCGAGCAGTTCGGCCGGCCGATCGCGGACTTCCAGGCGCTGCGCTTCGCGGTCGCCGACATGGCCGCCGATGTGGCACAGGCCCGTGCCTACTGGCTGCAGGTCGCGCACCTGCTCGACGAGGGCGTGCCGTGCGAGTCGGAGGCGGCGATGGTCAAGCTGCAGGCGACCGAGATGGCGGTGCGGGTGACCGGGCAGGCGATGCAGCTGCACGGCGGCAACGGCTACACCACCGAGCGACGCGTCGAGCGCTACTGGCGCGATGCCCGGCTGACGACCATCTTCGAGGGCACCAGCGAGATCCAGCGCCGGATCGTCAGCGACCGGCTGCTCGGCTGACCGGCACGGGTCGTGGCCCTGCGGGTCAGGCGGCCGGCAGCGCGACGAGCGGCACCACGTCGACCTCGCCGAGCAGCTCCTCGCGCAGCTCGGCCCACAGCACGTGGTCGCCGGGCCGCAGCTCGGCTCCCGGCCGGGCGATCGCCACGACGACGCGGTCGACGGGCAGCTCGCGCAGGGTGAGCGCGATGTTGTCGCGCAGCACGGTGTCCCAGTGGTCGGCGAGGCCGGCCACCTCCATTGCGACGCCGTCGACGAGCAGCGTCACGTCGCCGGGGTCCATCGGGTAGTCGCGGTAGGCGCTCAGCACGAACACCTCGGTCTCGCTCAACTCGGGTGTGATCTCCATGGCGCACGACCCTGGCACCGCAAGCGGCCGCGTGACCGCCGGATGTCGGATCTGTGGAGAACCTCAGGGGAGCAGATCGCGCACGGCGTCGAGGGTGTCGGCCTCGGCGGCCGGCTTGTCGTCGCGGTAGCGCAGCACCCGCGCGAAGCGCAGCGCGACGCCACCCGGGTAGCGCGGTGAGGTCTGCACGCCGTCGAAGGCCACCTCCACGACCTGCTCCGGCCGGACCGTCACGACCCCGCCGTCGTCGCTGACCTCGAGCTCGCGGAACCGCTCGATCTGCCAGCGCAGCAGCTCGTCGGTCAGGCCCTTGAAGGTCTTGCCGAGCATCACGAAGCCGTCGCCGTCGCGGGCGCCCAGGTGCAGGTTCGACAGCCAACCGCGGCGCCGACCCGAGCCGTGCTCGACGGCCAGCACGACGAGGTCGAGAGTGTGCCGCGGCTTCACCTTCTGCCAGGCCGATCCGCGGCGCCCCGCGTCGTACGACGCTGTGAGGTCCTTGACCACGACGCCCTCGTGACCGCGGGCGACTGCGTCCGCCGCGAACGCCTCCGCAGCGGCGAGGTCGGCGGTCACCAGTCGCGGCGCCGGTCGGGGCACGAGGCGGTCGAGGACCGCGACGCGCTCGGCCAGCGGCGCGTCGAGCAGGTCGGTGCCGTCGACGTGCAGGACGTCGAACCAGAAGGCCGTCAGCGCGACGCCCTCGCGGCTGGCCGTCCGCGACGCCGTGACCTGGAAGGGCAGCGGCCGCTCGTCGCCGTCGAGCGCCAGGGCCTCGCCGTCGAGTACGACCGCGGTCACGGGCAGGGCGCGTACCGCGGCGACGAGCTCGGGCACCCGCTCGGTGATGTCGTCGAGGCTGCGGGTGAAGACGCCGACCTCGTCGCCGTCGCGGTGCGCCTGCACCCGGATCCCGTCGAGCTTCCACTCGACCGCGCGCTCGCCGGCCAGCGCTTCGGCGAGGCCCCTGGCGGGGGAGGCGAGCATGGGCGACAGCGGACGACCCACGACCAGGGAGTACGCCGACAGGCCTCCGCCGGTGAGCGCGGTCGTGGCGACCTCGGGCAGCGAGCCGCAGAGCAGAACGGCGCGGCGGACCGCGGCGAGCGGCACGCCGGCGGCGCGGGCGACGGCGTCGGTGACGAGCCCGGTCTGCGCGCCCTGCCGCAGCTCGCCGGACAGCAGACCGACGAGGAGGCGTTGCTCGTCGGCGGTCGCGAGCCCGAGCAGCTCGGCCAGCGGGGCCTGCCTCGCGGAGCTCGACCCGGGGCCGGACAGCGCCGCCAGCGCCGCGATGCGCTCGTCGGTGGCGATGACGGTCAGCGTCGGGTCGGTCGCCGGGTCGGGGCGCTGCTGGAGCGAGCGCCAGCCGACGCCGGTGCGCCGCTGCGGGAGCTCGCCGGACAGGTACGCCGCGACCAGCGCGACCTCCGCTGCAGCCGCGGCCCGCAGGACGTCGGCGAGCAGGCCCAGCTTGGCCGTGCGGGACCGGGTCGCCCCGACGGCCGCAGATGCGGCAGCGACCTCGGCGAGCAGCACCGCCTCACCCTGCCACGCCCCCGCCCCGCCCCGCCCCGCCCCCGCCCCTGTCCTTCCGCTTGTGCGCCTCTGTCGGCGCTACGCGGGCGGGCTTGCGCCGAGAGCCGCGCACAAGCCGCTTCTGTCGGGGGAGAACTGGCTAGGCTCCAGGAGGATGAACGACGACGCGCGCGCCGCCCGACGGCGCTCGCTCGTCCCCACGATCAGCTACCCTCCGGACCTGCCGGTGTCGGCGGCCCGTGACGAGATCGCGGCCGCCATCGCGTCCTCGCAGGTCGTCGTCGTAGCGGGCGAGACCGGCTCCGGCAAGACCACCCAGCTGCCGAAGATCTGCCTCGAGCTCGGCCGCGGCGTCCACGGCACGATCGGCCACACCCAGCCGCGCCGGATCGCCGCGCGGTCAGTCGCCGAGCGGATCGCCGAGGAGCTCGGGACGACGCTGGGCGAGGCGGTCGGCTACAAGGTCCGCTTCACCGACCGGTCCAGCGACGACACGCTGGTCAAGGTCATGACCGACGGCATCCTGCTCGCCGAGCTGCAGTCGGACCGGCTGCTGCGCCGCTACGACACGATCATCGTCGACGAGGCCCACGAGCGGTCGCTCAACATCGACTTCCTGCTCGGCTACCTCACCCAGCTGCTCCCGAAGCGGCCGGACCTCAAGCTCGTCATCACCTCGGCGACCATCGAGACGGCCCGCTTCAGCCAGCACTTCGGCGGCGCCCCGGTCATCGAGGTCACCGGCCGCACCTACCCCGTCGAGGTCCGCTACCGGCCGCCGGACGAGGAGCTCGACCAGCCGCAGGCGATCGCCTCCGCCGTCGACGAGCTGTGCGCCGAGGGGCAGGGCGACGTGCTCGTCTTCCTGTCCGGGGAGCGCGAGATCCGCGACACCGCCGAGGTGCTGCGCGGCTCGCTGCCCGACCACGTCGAGGTGCTGCCGCTCTACGCGCGGCTGTCCGCGGCCGAGCAGCACCGCGTCTTCGAGCAGCACCAGCAGCGCCGCGTCGTGCTCGCGACCAACGTCGCGGAGACCTCGCTGACGGTCCCGGGGATCCGCTACGTCGTCGACCCGGGGACCGCGCGGATCAGCCGCTACAGCCAGCGGCTGAAGGTGCAGCGACTGCCGATCGAGCGGATCAGCCGGGCATCGGCCGACCAGCGCGCCGGCCGCTGCGGGCGCGTCGCCCCGGGCATCGCCATCAGGCTGTACGACGAGGAGGACCTCGCCAGTCGGCCGGAGTTCACCGAGCCCGAGGTCCTGCGCACCTCCCTCGCGAGCGTCATCCTGCAGATGACGTCGATCGGCCTCGGCGACGTCGAGGCGTTCCCCTTCGTCGAGCCACCCGACCGGCGCGCGGTCAAGGACGGCAAGGACCTGCTCTACGAGCTGGGGGCGCTGGACCCGGTGGCCCGTGACGTCAACGACGCGCTGACCCCCATGGGCCGCACTCTCGCGCGGATGCCCGTCGACCCGCGGCTCGCCCGGATGGTGGTGGAGGCCGACCGGCTCGGCTGCCTGCCCGAGGTGCTCGTGCTCGTCGCGGCGATGTCGATCCAGGACGTCCGCGAGCGGCCCTCGGACAAGCAGCAGGCCGCCGCGGAGCAGCACGCGCGCTTCGCCGACCCGACGTCGGACTACCTGTCGGTGCTGCGGTTGTGGGACCACGTGCGCGAGCTGCGGCAGGAGCTGTCGTCGAGCGCCTTCCGGCGACGCTGCCGGTCGGAGTTCCTGCACCACCAGCGGATCCGCGAGTGGCAGGACCTCCACAGCCAGCTGCGGTCGGTGTGCCGCCAGCAGGGGATGGCCCTCGACACCTCGCGCGCCGATGACGACCGCATCCACCAGGCGCTGCTCGCCGGGCTGCTCTCCCACGTGGGACTGCGGGAGGGGGAGCGGCGCGACTACCTGGGCGCCCGCGGTGCGCGCTTCTCCGTCGTACGCGACTCCGCCGTGGCCAAGAGCCAGCCGCGCTGGGTCATGGCCGCCGAGCTCGTCGAGACCAACCGGCTGTGGGGGCGGATGGTCGCGAAGGTGCAGCCGGAGTGGGTCGAGCAGCTCGCCGGGCACCTCGTCGTGCGGGTCTACAGCGAGCCGCACTGGAGCCGCAAGCGCGCCGGTGCGCAGGCCTACGAAAGGGTCACGCTCTACGGCATCCCACTCGTCGCGCAGCGCCGCGTCGACTACGGCCGCATCGACCCGGAGACCGCGCGCGATCTCTTCCTGCGGCACGCGCTGGTCGAGGGCGAGTGGGACACCCATCACGCGTTCTTCGCGGCTAACCAGGCGCTGCTGGGCGACGTCGAGGCGCTCGAGGAGCGGGCCCGCCGACGTGATCTCGTCGTGGGCGTCCAGGCGGTCTACGACTTCTACGACAGCAGGATCCCGGCCGACGTGGTCTCGGGCCGGCACTTCGACGCGTGGTGGAAGGACGTACGCCGCGACACCCCCGACCTGCTGACGATGCGGCTCGACGACCTGCTCTCCGCCGCCGCCGTCGACGTGACCCCGGGCGACTACCCGTCGGCGTGGTCGTCAGGTGACCTCGTGCTCGAGTTGGACTACGCCTTCGACCCGGGCGCGGACGATGACGGCGTCGCGGTCGAGGTGCCGGTCGAGGTGCTCAACCGGCTGGTGTCCGAGGACTTCCAGTGGCAGGTCCCGGGACTGCGTCAGGAGCTGGTGACCGCACTGCTCAAGTCGCTGCCCAAGCAGCTGCGGGTGAAGGTCGGGCCGGCACCCGACGCGGCGCGCGAGATCCTCGCACGGGTCGACCCGCGGCAGGAGGAGCTGCTGCCGGCGCTGGAGCGCGAGCTGCGGGTGCTGCGCGGGCTGATGGTGCGGCGCGAGGACTGGCAGTGGGAGCGGGTGCCCGGTCACCTGCGCACGCTGTTCCGCGTCGTCGACGCTGCAGGCGAGGTGCTGGGGGAGGGGCGCGACCTCGCCGCGCTGCAGACGTCGCTGGCGCCGCGGGTCGCGAAGGCGCTGTCGTCGGCGGTCTCGATCGAGGTGGCGGGGCTGACGGCCTTCCCCGCCGAGCCGGTGCCGGTCGAGGTGTCCGACGGGGCGGTCCGCGGCTACCCGGCTCTCGTCGACGAGGGGGCTTCTGTCGCCCTGCGCGTGCTGCCGACTCCGGCCGCGGCTGAGGCCGCGCACCGCCTCGGGGTCAGGCGGCTGCTGTTGCTCGGAGTGCCGTCACCGGTCCGTGGGATCTCCGACCGGCTGACCACGGCGCAGAAGCTCGCGCTGTCGCGCAACCCGCACGGCTCGGTGACGGCGCTGCTCGACGACGTCGTCGTCGCGGCGGTCGACGGGCTGGTGCAGCCGGTGCGCATCGCAGCGGACTTCGCGGCGCAGCTCGCCTCGGTGAAGGAGGCGCTGCCGGGCTCGGTGGCGACGGTGGTGGCCTCGACCGAGAGGGTGCTGTCGGTCTGGCACGAGCTGACGGCGGCGCTGGCCGCGGAGACGCGGCCTCCGCTGCGGTCGGCGGTGGCTGACATGACCGCGCAGGTGTCCGCTCTGGTCGGGCCGGGCTTCGTCGCCGCCGTCGGGGCGGGCCGGCTGCGCGACGTCGAGCGCTACCTGCGCGGCGTTCTCCGACGCCTCGACCGCCTGCCCCGGGACCCCGTTCGCGACGGGCAGTCGCAACGGCGAGTCGAGGCTGTCGAGCAGGAGCGGGTCGCGTTCCTGACCGGCGTGCCTCGAACCCTGGTCGGGACGCCCGCGGTGGAGGAGCTGCGGTGGATGGTCGAGGAGCTTCGGGTGTCGCTGTTCGCCCCGGACCTCAAGACCCGCTACCCCGTCTCGGAGCAGCGCATCTACAAGGCGATGGACGCGATCAGTGGTTGACCCGCTGGTCGTCACGGCGCTGCTGGACGACCGGTCCCAGGCCCGCTTCGACGCGCTGCGGCAGGAGCACTTCCCGCCGAGCCGCAACCACGTCGCGGCTCACCTGACGCTGTTCCACGCGCTGCCCGGCGAGCAGGTCGTCGCGGTCGAGCAGGCGCTGCGCGACAGCGTCGTGTCGTCGTACGACGGGGTCGTGGCCGGTGTCCGCTCGCTCGGCAGGGGAGTGGCGTACGACGTGCACTGCCCCGAGCTCGTCTCGCTGCACGCGGGCCTGCGGCGGCGCTTCGCCGGCTGGCTGACCGCGCAGGACACGCAGGGGCTGCGGCCGCACGTGACGGTGGCGAACAAGGTCCCGCCGACTGTCGCCCGCTCGCTGCTGGAGTCGCTGTCGTCGTCGTTCGCACCGTGGCCGGTGACGGTCCGCGGGCTGGGGCTGTGGTGGTACCGCGGCGGTCCGTGGGAGCTGGTCGCCGAGGTCGTCCCCTAGGCGCGGACCCGCTCGCGGTAGCCGTGCGCCGGGTGCCACGACTCGATGCGCAGCTCCTTGCCGCTGTCGGTGATGGTCGTGAGGACGACCTCCTCCAGCTCGACCCGGAAGTAGGCGCCGTCAGGCCCGCCCGGTTGCGGGATCGCGACCGCCCGGCCGGCGACCTTGGCCTCGCCGGGCCACTGCGCCTCCTGGCCGTCGACGGGGTCGACGGTGGTCGAGTGCAGGGCGACGCGCGGGTCGCGCTGCAGGTCGGCGAGCTTGACCGAGCCGGGCATCGACCCGAGCGTCAGGTCGGTCGCGTCGAACGCGGTCTCGGTGCCGCTGATGCGTGGCGAGCCGTCCTTGCGCAGGGTGGCCATCGTCTTGTGCTTGGTGGCCTCGAAACGGGCCCGGACCCGGGCGGCGAGGTCGGGTTGGTCAGCGGCGAAGTCGGACCAGGACGTCATGTCGCAGCACCCTGCCACGCACGTCTGACAGGTCTGGTCCGTGGTTGCCCACCAGCGCCGCTGCTGTCAGCGACCGAGCAGCTCCTCGCAGGCAGCGGGCGGCCCGAAGCAGGACTGCGTCTCGCCGGAGAGGTCCGCGACGGCGGCGTAGACCGTCACTCTCAAGAGCTCGACGGCGGTGCAGGCGCCGACCCGCCCCGTGAATCGACTTGCCCGCAGCGCGGGCACGAACAGCACGGCGACCCCCACGACCGCCGGCAACCCCGCCATGGCCCTGATCGGCCAGACCAGCGGCCCGTCGTACCCCTCGGCCTGGAGTCGCCAGCGGAGGACGGCCACCCAGGCCGCACTGAGCGCGAGAACGCAGGACCACCCGATGCGGTGTGGTGCCACCACGGACTTCTGCACGGCGACGGTGGGTAGTACGTGACGTATGGCGCTGTTGACCAAGGACCCGAGGCAGATGCGCAACGGCGCGCTACTCATGATGTTGGTGGTTCCGTTCTTTTACTACGCAGCGTTCTACCGGCGCAATGATCCTTTGTGGGCCGCGCTCGCCTTCGTCCTCGCCTCGACGCTGTTGGCCTTCTGCTGGTGGGCGTTGCGACGTTCCCGCTCGCTCCGGATCGGCTCGCCTACGCAGTCGAGGCCGATGCGGGGACGAGACATCCGTGGCCTCCTTGCGGTGACCTGTCTGGGATGGATCTTCTTCGGCGTGGTCTTCGGGCTCGCCCAGGGAAAGGTGCTGCCCTTCGTGTTGTCGCTCCTCATGGCGGCCGCGCAGGCTGCTCTCGGGGTGTACGCGCACCGACGCGAAGCGAGCGACGCCGACGTCGCTAGCTGATCCGGCCAAGAGGCAGGCGACCGGGACGCGCGCCGAGCTGATCGCTTTGCACAGGCCCGACCTCGTGGCCTTTGCCCTGTAGCGAACACGTCCGTGCAGGAAGGCGATAGAGCCTCGTGTCCTTGTCCGCTTCTGCGCGGGGCGGTGTCTCTTCGTCAGGCAGCGGTGGTGCTGAGGATGGCGTGGAGGCGGTAGGTCGCTGCTGCTGTGGCGCGGGGCTGTTGGGTTGGCGGTGCTGGCAGGGGTGGCGGCCAGACCTGCTCGTGGGTCTCGGCGGGTCGGAAGCCGTGCTGGTCGAGGAGCCGGCCGTCGCGTAGTCGCAGGGTGGCGCCGTCGTGGACACGGCTGTGGCAGCTGCTGCTGCCGGTGCAGAGCGGGGCGCAGTTGACGAGGTCGGTGGTGCCGCCGTTGCGCCACCACAGCGCGTGGTGCAGCTCGAGGCGGTCAGCGGGGGCTTGACAGCCGTCGGTGGCGCACTGCCAGTCCCACTGGGTCATGCTCGCGAGCCATTGCGGGTGGGTGAACACCCGGCTTCCCCGGCCGACGTCGAGCACGGCGCTGTCTTGGTCGAGCACGACCCGGGTGAGGGTCGCGTTGCACAGCAGCATCTCCAGCGTCGACTCCGCGACCGCTGACCCGTCGGGGTAGGTCGCGGGTGGGACGGGGTCCCCGAGCAGCTCCGGAGGCAAGACCGGGTCTGGCCCGGTGGTGTCGGTGTGCGGGAGGAGCTGCCCGTCGCGGCTGAACAACGGCTGGGTCCTCGGATCCGGGAGCCTGGCCCCGGTGTCCGGGCACGTGACCGGGACGCCGTAGAGGTCGCGCATGCTCTGGTGCGCCGCGAGTCGGGCCTCGGGGACGGTGACGACGACCTGCACGCCGCGGCCTCGGGTCACGGTCTCGGTCCGGCTCATCCAGAAGCTGGCGATCCCGACGAGCGCGTCGACGTCACGTTGCGCGGGGCTGCGGGTGTCCCCGGCGGTGTGGTCGTTGCGGCGCCACGCGCTCAACGCGGCTTTCAGGACCTGCCCGCTGTGCGGGTCCAAGGTCCCGATCAGGTTCCACATCCCCGCGAAGCCCTCGGTCAGGGAGGCCTTGCGCTCGGTGACCTTGTCCCGGTCCTCCTGCGCTGCCGGCTCGGGAGCGAGGGCTCGGAGGCGTTTGCCGAGCTCGCGTTGCAGGACGAGGGGGTCGGTGAGCTCCGCGAGATCGCAGAACGCCTGCTGCTGCTCCGCCAACCACTCCGGGCTGTGCAACGCCGTCCCGATGACCCGCTTGTCGAGGAGGTCGAGCTGGGTGAGCAACACCGAGGCGTGCGCGGCACTGATCCGCGCGGACCGCACCAGCCGCTCCACGTCCGGCCGCTCCCGCAGGCCGCGGGCGAGCTTCGCCCACCGGCGCGCCTCCGACGGGCTCATCGGGGCGGACGTCTCGGTCGCCGAATGACGGGCGAGCCACGCCCACTGCGCCTTCGACCCGGTCTGCTGCCACGTCTGGGTCGCGTCCACGACCTGCAACCGGGCCGCGAGAGCGGCCGCGATCTCGGCCTGCATCGCCAGCAGCTCGTGCACATCAGCCGCCGCGACCAGCCCGTCAGCAGAAGGCTCGATCGCGGCCTGCAGCGCAGCACGGGCAGCGGTCACGCGCGCGTCAGTCGGGACCCCCGCTGTCGCCTGCACCACCCTCACCCCCGTACCGGCACCCGAACGCTTGTGCTAATAGTAACCCGGATCTGCGGGATCGCAAGGGGTGTGGACAACTATTTGGTGTCCGCGACCAGACCGGTTTCGGTACGTAGCGAGCCAGTATCTGCAGCGCCCAACGGAGGAATCCCTGCACCCGTAGCTGCATGCAGCCGTGGACATTTCGCGAGCAGCGAGCGTGCCTTCAGCTCTGGCCGTCATCCGCGCGCATAAGGCGCGCGAGGCGGAGCTCGAGGACCGCGAAGACGACGGTCACCGCTGCCGAGACCTCGAGCACCACAGCGCCTGTGGTGGGGAGGTCCACCAGGACGGCGACGGCGAGCGCGCCGATGACCCAGGCGACGGCGAGCTCGCCCGTGACGGTGCCGGCGAGCCGAAGTCGGCGGCCGCTCCACCGCGACGCGAGCCCGACCTCAACGGCCACGAGGAGCAGGACGGCTCCGACGGCTCGGGGCAGCCAGCCCGCGTCGAACCACGAGGTCGGGGCGAGCAGGGCGAGCGCTCCGAAGCCAGCAGTGACGACGGCGTCGGCGAGCAGCACGCGGCGCATCGAGGCGCTCGCACTGGTTGAGGTGACGGAAGGGGCGTGGGCGGTGGTAGCGGTCATGGTGACCTCCAGGTCGTGGGTGGATCGGACGACAGCAGGGTCGGCTCCCGATCGCACGGTGTCGATGACCTCCGAGGTCATGGCCGCAGTGACCTCGTCGTGGCACCGTGCCCACATGACGAACCGGGCCCGCACGACGACGAGCACCGGGCCCGGTGACCTGCTGCGGACCTGGCGCACCCGACGCCGGATGTCCCAGCTCGACCTTGCGTGCCTGGCCGAGGTGAGCACCCGGCACCTGTCGTGCGTGGAGACCGGCCGCAGCCGGCCCAGCCGGTCCTTCCTGCTCCACGTCGCCGAGCACCTCGACGTGCCGTTGCGCGGCCGAAACGAGCTGCTGGTCGCGGCCGGCTTCGCCCCGCTCTACGGCGAGACCGATCTCGACGCGCCGCAGATGGCGCCGGTCCGCCAAGCCCTCGAGCTGGTGCTCGGTCACCACGAGCCCTACCCCGCGGTCGTCGTCGACCGCGGCTGGGACCTCATGCTCGCCAACCAGGGAGCGACGGTCCTGCTCGAGGGCGTCGCCCCGGAAGTGCTCGCGCCCGGTGTCAACGTGCTGCGGGCCGCCCTGCACCCCGACGGCCTCGGCAGTCGCATCCGCGACCTCGACGCCTTCAGCGGTCACGTCCTCGGTCGACTGCGCCGCCAGCTCGCCCTCACCGGCGACCCGGTCCTGCAGGCGCTCTACGACGAGCTCGCCGCCCTGCCCGGGGTGAGTGAGGTTGAGCCGTTCACCGACCACCCGGGCGTGGTCCTCCCGGTGCAGCTGGAGACGCCGGACGGCGTGCTGAGCTTCTTCACGACCGCGGCGACCTTCGGGACGGCCGCGGACGTCACGCTTGCCGAGCTCACCGTCGAGTCGTTCTTCCCGGCCGACGCCGAGACGGAGCGGGTCCTGCGGAGCAGGGACCGGCGTGCCGGTGGCGAAACGAGAGGGTGACAGCCCTCGACCTGCCTGGAGTCCCTTCCGTGTCCCGCCGCACCGCCCCCGCCGCCCTCCTGCTGACCGCCGCCTGCCTCGCCGGCGCCGCCGCCCTCCCGGGGCAGGCAGGGGCGACCGCGGCGCCCGCAGTCGCAGGCCCGCTCGTCAAGGCGATCGTCGCGTTCGACGCCCCGACGGATCGGGCGGACCTGCTGGGGCTGGAGCGCCTCGGGGTCGTCAGCGGCGTACAGCTGCGCAGCATCGACGCGGTCGCCGTCACCGCGCCAATGGCTGTCCTTCAGGCCGCGCGTGCGCTCCCGGGCGTCACGGCTGTCGTCCCGCAGCGCAAGATCACGCTCGACCTCTACCGCTCCAAGGAGCAGATCCGCGCCAACGGCGTCGCCGAGCCCGACACCTACACCAGCGGCGGCGCGCAGCGCACGCGCGACGGCGTCACCGGTGAGGGCGTGACGGTCGGTATCATCGACTCCGGCATCTTCGCGCCCCACCCCGGCTTCGGTGACCGCGTCGTCGGCGGCTACAACTTCGAGCTGTCGAGCCTCGCTGACGCGGGCCTGCTGACGACCGCCCAGCTCGACACCTACTCGGAGTCGACTGGCGAGCTCGCCCTGCAGGACGAGGTCGGCCACGGCACGCACGTCGCCGGCACCGTCGGCGGCGACGGCGGCGGGACGCAGACCGACCGCGACCTGTCCGGTGTCGCCCCGGACGTCTCGCTGGTCTCGCTGAAGATCGCGAGCGCCGTCAACGGCGTCGTCGAGGACATCGGCTTCGAGGAGAACGCCCTCGCGGCCATCGACTACGTCATCCGCCACCCCGACCTCGGCATTCGCCTCACCAACAACTCCTGGGGCCTGCTCGACGCCGAGCCCGGCACGATCCCGGGCGGGATGCCGACCGACTTCGACGCCGCCAACGCGATGGTCGAGAAGGCCAGTGCGGCCGGCGTCACGATGGTCTTCTCCGCCGGCAACGACGGACCCGAGCCCGGCTCCATCAACAAGGACCCAGGAGGTACGCCGTCGGCCATCACCGTCGCTGCGGCCTGCAAGGGCAACGCCCCCGGTCAGGGCGGGTCGTGCCCGGCCGGCCAGATCACCGGCTTCTCGAGCCGTGGGGCCGCGGACGGCACCGGTCCGCAGGTCGACGTGTCCGCGCCCGGCGACCAGATCCTCGCGCCAGTTTCGCCATCGGTGCTCGCCCCGCTCACCGAGTGCGCGGACCCGGCCGAGCCGCTCTACTACTGCATCTCCGGTACGTCGATGGCCGCCCCGCACGTCGCCGGTGTCGTCGCCCTGATGCAGCAGGTCAACCCCGAGCTGCTGCCCGCGCAGGCCGAGCGCTGCCTGACCACCACCGCCGCCGACCTGCTCGCCGTCGGCCGCGACATCCACTCCGGCTTCGGCATGGTAGACACCGTCGAGGCGCTGCGCTGCGCCAACAACCTGCGCGCCGCCGCAGTCGTGCCGCCCACGACCCCGGTCCCGCCGGCCGCGCCGCCCGCACCGGTGAAGCAGCCTTCGGCGGGCCCTCTGCCGGCCACCGGCGCCACCCCGCTGCTGCCGCTGGCCGGCCTCGTCGTGCTCGGTGCCGCAGCGCTGGTCCGCCGCCGGCTCAGCTGACGGGGCCCACCGACAGCGACACCAGGACCGGCTCGCCGGCCTCGTCGGACGCCACCGGGTCGACGACCGCGACGATCCGCCAGTCGCGGTCGCCGGCCGGGTCGTCGAGCAGCTGCACGGCCGTCGTGCCGTCGAAGCTGAAGAAGGCCGGCCCGCGCGCGTCCGGTCCGGTGCCGACGACGGCGTACTCCTCGAAGTAGCCCTCCATCGCGGCCACCCAGTCGACGTCGTCACCGAGCTCGTCGAGCAGGTCGGGGCGGCGCAGCGAGAACAGCTCCACCCGGCGGAACAGCGCGTTGCGCACCAGGACCCGGAAGGCCCGCTCGTTGCGGGTGACCGGTGGGGGAGTGGCCGCGACCGACTGCTCCGGCAGGACGCCGGCGACGAGGTCGGACCACTCGTCGAGCAGCGACGAGTCCACCTGGCGCACCAGCTCGCCGAGCCACTCGATCAGGTCGTCGAGCTCGGGGGTCCGCATCGGGGCGGGCACGGTCTGGCGCAGCGCGCGGTAGCAGTCGGCGAGGTAGCGCAGCACCAGCCCCTCCGAGCGCGCCAGCCCGTAGAACCCGACGTACTCGGTGAAGGTCATGGCCCGCTCCCACAGGTCGCGCACCACCGCCTTCGGCCGCAGCTCGTGGTCGCGCACCCACGGGTGCCCTCCGGCGTAGAGCTCGTAGGCGGGCAGCAGCAGGTCGGCGAGCGGCATCGGGTGCGAGATCTCCTCGAGCCGCTCCATCCGCTCCTCGTACTCCATGCCCTGCGCCTTGAGCTCCGCGACCGCCTCGCCGCGGGCCTTGTGGCGCTGCGCCGACAGGACCTGCCGCGGGTCGTCGAGCACCGACTCGACGACCGACACGACGTCGAGCGCGAAGGTGTCGGACTCCGCGTCGAGCAGCTCGAGCGCGGCGAGGGCGAAGGGCGACAGCGGCTGGTTGAGGGCGAACTCGCGCTGCAGGTCGACGGTCACTTGCACGTCGTCGGGTCCGAGCCGCTCGACGACCCCGGCCGCGAGCAGGGAGCGGTACGCCGCAACGGCCTGTCGCACGAGGACCCGCTGGCGCTGGCGCGACTCGTCGTTGTCGAGCAGCAGCCGCTTCGCGGCCGTGACCGCACCGGGTCCGCGGGAGGCGAGCTGCAGCAGCATCGAGTGCGACACCCGCATCTGCGACCGCAGCGGCTCAGGGTCGGCGGCGACCAGCCGCTCGAAGGTCGGCTGGCCCCACGACACCATCCCCTGCGGGGGCGTCTTCTTCTTGATGCTCTTGAGCTTCTTCGGGTCGCCGGCGGCCTTGGCGATCGAGCGCTCGTTGTCGATGACGTGCTGCGGGGCCTGGACGACGACGTAGCCCGCGGTGTCGAAGCCGGCCCGCCCTGCCCGCCCGGCGACCTGGTGGAACTCGCGGGCCGTGAGCAGCCGCACGCGCGTCCCGTCGTACTTCGACAGCGACGTCATCAGCACCGTGCGGATCGGCACGTTGATGCCGACGCCGAGGGTGTCGGTGCCGCAGACGACCTTGAGCAGCCCGGCCTGGGTGAGCCGCTCGACGACGCGGCGGTACTTCGGGAGCATCCCGGCGTGGTGCACGCCGATGCCGTGGCGCAGCAGCCGTGACAGCACCGGCCCGAAGCCCTTGGCGAAGCGGAAGGCCCCGAGCTCGGCGGCGATCGCGTCCTTCTCCTCGCGGGTGCAGACGTTGAGCGACATCAGCGCCTGGGCCTGCTCGACCGCTCCGGCCTGGGTGGGGTGCACGACGTAGACCGGTGCCTGGCGGGTGTCGAGCAGCTCGGTCAGCGCGTCGTGGACCGGCTGCAGCGAGAAGGTGAACGACAGCGGCACGGGCCGCTCGACCGACGCGACCTCGGTGACGGGCCGACCGCTCCGGTGCTCCATCGAGGCGCGCAGCTCGGTGGTGTCGCCGAGGGTGCCCGACATGAGCAGCATCTGGGTCGACGTCAGCTCGAGCAGCGGCACCTGCCAGGCCCACCCGCGGTCGGGGTCGGCGTAGTAGTGGAACTCGTCCATGACGAGCAGTCCGACGTCGGCCGCCGCGCCCTCGCGCAGGGCCTGGTTGGCGAGGACCTCTGCGGTCGCGCAGATGATCGGGGCGCCCGGGTTGACCGAGGCGTCACCGGTGGCCATCCCGACGAGCTCGGCGCCGAAGACGTCGCAGAGCGCGAAGAACTTCTCGCTCACCAGCGCCTTCAGCGGCGCGGTGTAGAACGACCGGCGCCCGTCGGCGAGCGCGGCGAAGTGCGCCGCCGTCGCCACCAGCGACTTGCCGCTGCCGGTCGGTGTCGCCAGCACGACGTGCTCGCCCGACACCAGCGCGAGCAGCGCGTCCTCCTGCGCGGGGTAGAGCGACAGCCCCTGGGAGGTCGCCCAGGCGACGAAGGCGTCGACGACCGCGTCGGGCGATCGGTCGTCGGGCAGCGTCAGCACGGCGGTCAGGGGACGAGCCTCGCGGACAGGACCGTGGTGGGGTCGCCGTCGACGGTCACCCGCTCGAGCGGGACCCGCTTCCACAGCAGCAGCACGAGGTCGGACGCGGTGCCGCTGACCGTCGCGGCGACGCCGCCGTCGCCGAGCACCCGGTCGAGCGGCGCGTCGGTCGCGACCAGCCGCACGGCCGCGGTCAGCGGGGGGATCCGCTGCATCCGCACCTGGCGTGGCACGAAGACGTCGAGCACCTCGTCGACGCCGTCCGCGGCCAGCGCGGGGTCGAGCGGGACCCCGGTGCCGAGCGCGGCCTGCGCGTCCCACAGGTGCACCGCCGCCTCATGGGCCTGGCGCCGGACCCACCAGCCGACCTGGCGGGGAGGTGCGCCGAAGTGCCAGCACGCGTCGGTCGGGTCGGCCGACGTCAGCCGGTCGACCAGCGCGGCGGCGGAGCCGGCGTACCAGTCCTGGACGGCGGACGGGCCGGGTGCGTCCTCGGGGACAACCGGTGGGGAGTCCGAGAGCGTGGCGGCGACGGCCCAGCGGTGGACGTTGCCGAGGTGGTGCGCGAGGTCGAGCACCCGCCAGTCGGGGCAGGTCGTCACCCTGCGGTTGAGGTCGCTGCAGCCGAGCAGCTGCCCGAAGGCAGCGGTCGACGCCTCGAGGGAGGCGAGCAATGAGAGGGACACGCGGTCGAGGCTAGTGCTGGCGTCGAGGCCCACCGTGCCCGACGATCACCCCATGTCGAGCCCCCTCGCCCGGATCCGCCCCGCGCTGCTGTCGCGGCCCACCGACGAGGCCCACCGCGTCACGACGCTCGAGCTGTTCTTCGACCTCGTCTTCGTCTTCGCCATCACGCAGGTCACGGCGTTCGTCGCGGCCGACCTCACCGCCGACGGCGTGGTCAAGGGCTCGCTGCTCCTCGTGCTGCTGTGGTTCGCGTGGGCGAGCTTCTCCTGGCTCGGCAACCAGGCCAAGGCCGACGAGGGCGTGCTGCGGTTGGGCCTGGTCGCGGCGATGGCCGGGCTGTTCGTCGTGGCGCTGGCCATCCCCGAGTCCTACGGCGACGCCGGCGAGGGCGTCAGCGCGCCGCTGCTGCTGGCGCTCGCGTTGACCTTCGTGCGGCTGTCGCACCTCGTTGTCTACGCCGTGGCCGCGGACGGTGACCGGGCCCTGCTGCGCCAGCTCGGGGTCACCGCGGTGCCGGTCGCCCTGGCCTGCTCGCTGCTGGTCGCGGGCGCGCTGGTCGGTGGTGGCGGTCAGGTGCTCCTGTGGTTCGCGGCCGCTGCCGTCGACATGGCCGCCTACCGCATCGGTGACGCCGCGGACTGGCGGCTCTCGGCTCCCGCCCACTTCGCCGAGCGGCACGGTCTCATCGTCATCATCGCGATCGGCGAGTCGATCGTCGCGATCGGTGTCGGCGTGGGCGGTCTGCCCCTGACCGGAGCGGTCGTGCTCGCCGCCGTCCTCGGGCTGGCCGTGAGCGTCGCCCTGTGGTGGACCTACTTCGACGTCGTCGCGCTGGTCGCCGAGCGGGTGCTCACGAGCAAGGAGGGCCAAGAGCGCAACAGCCTCGCGCGCGACTCCTACAGCTACCTCCACCTGCCGATGGTCGCGGCCATCATCTTCATGGCGGTCGGCATGAAGAAGGTCGTGTCCTACGTCGCCGACACCGAGGGCCACGACCTGTCCGACCCGCTCACCGGCATCCCGCTCGGGCTGCTCTACGGCGGCGCCTCGGTCTACCTGCTCGCCCACATCGCCTTCCGGCTGCGCAACGTGCGCACCCTCAACAAGGCGCGGCTGGTCGTCGCGGTCGGCCTGGTGTCGCTGTCATTGCTGGCGACGAGGCTGCCCGCGCTGGCCTCGCTCGGCCTGCTCGCCGTCGTGCTGCTCGGGCTCGTGGCCTTCGAGTCGCTGCGCTTCTCGGAGGCGCGCGACCGCATCCGCCACGCCGAGCACGAGGTCAGCCGGGGATGAGCAGGGCGAGGGCCTCGGCGACGCAGATGGGGCGCTCGGAGCCCTCCGCCTCGATCTCGACGCGCTGCTTCACGAGCACGCCACGGTCGGTGACGTCGACCGACACCGGCGTCGACCAGGCGCGCACCCGGGTGCCGACCCGCAGCGGCGCGGGGAAGCGCACCTTGTCGCTGCCGTAGTTCAGGCGCGAGGCGAAGCCCTCTGTCGGCATCAGCGGTGACGCGAGCGCGGGCAGCAGCGACACCGTGAGGTAGCCGTGCGCGACGGTGCCCCCGAAGGGGCCCGTCGCGGCGCGCTCGACGTCGACGTGGATCCACTGGTGGTCGTCGGTGGCGTCGGCGAAGCGGTCGACCCGCTCCTGGTCGACGAGCAGCCAGTCGCTCGGGCCGAGCCGGGTGCCCACCAGGGCCTGGATCCTGTCCACACGAGGGTCGGAGGTCATGCGCCCATCCTGGCAGGATGTCGCCGTGCCCCGAGTCACGCACGCCACCGCTGTCGCCCGCGAGGCCCGCATCCTCGAGCTGCGCCTGCAGGGGCTGACGATGGAGCAGGTGGCCCAGGAGATGGGGATCACGACGCAGACCGTCAGCACCTACCTGCGCGGGGTGAAGGACGCGCCGACGCTGCAGGACCGGCTCATCGAGCGCAACCGCAGCCGCAGCCTGTTCGAGCAGATGCGCGTCAAGAAGGCCGTGCGCGAGTACCTCGCGAAGACCAAGGGCACCGTCCTCATGCGCGACCTCGCGGCCCACGCCGGAGTGAGCGAGGCCGAGGTGCGGCCGCTGCTGACCGCGGCCCAGAAGAAGCGCATGCACAAGCACGAGCCCGGTGAGAAGCGCCGTCGCCTGCAGGGCATCACCGACGAGGAGCTGTTCGCGATCGCCTCGGCGCTGGCCGCCACGGGCACCGTCACGGCTGGGCGCTGGGACCGCGAGCGCGACCGAGACGAGGTTCCGTCGGCAGCGTCGCTGGGCTACCGCTTCGGCGGCTGGCTGCTCTTCCTCGAGGTGGCAGGTCAGCCGCTGCCCGACCTCGTCCGCAGCGACCTGCCCCGTGCCTGGACCCGCGAGGCGATGCTCGACGAGGTCGGCCGCTTCCTGGTCCGGCCGCACGGTGACGGCCTGGGCAGCACACCGGCCCAGTGGAACAGCTACGCCGAGGGCAACCCCTTCGCGCCGGCCCTCAACACCCTCACCAACCGCATCGGCAGCTGGGCCGAGATCAAGGCGCAGGCAGCCGCCAGGCGTAGAGAGCAGCCGCGACCGCGGTAGCGAGGTTGAGGCTGCTCACCCCCGCCCGCATCGGCAGCGCGACGACCGCGTCGGCCCGGGCCCGCGCCTCGTCACCGACGCCGTGCCGCTCGCTGCCGACGACCAGCACCGCGTCGTGGGGGAGACCGCTCCAGTCCTCGCCGTCGGCGTCGAGCACGACCACCGGCCCGGTGACGTCGGCGGGGGAGCAGCGCAGCACCGGCAGCGCGAAGTGCAGCCCGGCCGAGCCACGCACGACCGCCGGGTGCCAAGGGTCGAGCGCGCCGTGCACCGCCACCCCGCTCGCGCCGGCGGCGGCCGCGACGCGCACCGCCGCGCCCGCGTTGCCGGGGTGGCGCACCCCGTCGAGCAGCACCAGGGGAGCGGTGCGGGCGAGGAGCACACCCCCGTCGTACGCCGGACGCGTGGCCGTGCCCTCGACGCCTGTCGGGTGTTCGACCGGGCCCACCTCGGCGCGGTCGAGCAGGGCCTCGGCCACGTCTGGGGCGAGATCGCGGGCCAGCGCCGCGGCCGCGTCGCGGTCGGCGACGCGGACCGACACCACGAGGTCCGGGGCGAAGCGCAGCGCGTGCTTGACGGCGTGGAACCCTTCGAGGCGCACGGGCTCGGCGGTGGTCACAGCACGACAGGGAAGCAGATCCGTCGTACGATGGTTGTGATGGTTGCGAGTTCAACCACATGGAGGACCTGATGCCCGCTGTCACCGCTGACACCCTGACCCTGCCCCGCGTGTCCCCTGCCGGGCTCGGCGACGTCGTCCGACCGGTCCGGTCGGTGACGACCGCGCCGCAGGGCTACGAGGGCGAGGGCTTCCCCGTCCGCCGCGCCTTCGCCGGCGTCGACACCCGCGAGCTCGACCCCTTCATCATGATGGACCAGATGGGCGAGGTGGAGTACGCGCCGGGCGAGCCCAAGGGCACGAACTGGCACCCTCACCGCGGCTTCGAGACCGTCACCTACATCCTCGACGGCGCCTTCCAGCACCAGGACAGCCATGGCGGCGGCGGCATGATCACCGACGGCGCGACGCAGTGGATGACCGCCGGCTCGGGGATCCTGCACATCGAGACCCCGCCCGCCGAGCTGGTCGAGTCCGGCGGCGTCTTCCACGGCATCCAGCTGTGGGTCAACCTGCCGGGCGTCGAGAAGATGACCGCCCCGGCCTACCAGAACCTCGAGGGCGGCGACTCGGTCCTGCTCGCATCCTCCGACGGCGGCTCGCTGATCCGGCTCATCGCCGGTGACCTCGGCGGCCACGTCGGCCCCGGCTCGACCCGCACCCCGATCACCCTGGCGCACGCCTCGATCAGCCCGGGCGCGGAGCTCGACGTGCCGTGGAACCCGCTGTTCAACGCGCTCGTCTACGTCCTCGGTGGCACCGGCACGATCGGCGGACAGCCGATCCGCACCGGGCAGACCGCGGTGCTCGGCGCCGGTGACCGGCTGGTCGTGCGCGCCGACGCGAGCCAGGAGTCGCGCCACGGCGCGCTGGAGGTGATGGTCCTCGGCGGTCAGCCGATCCGGGAGCCGGTCGCGCAGTACGGCCCGTTCGTCATGAACACCCGCTGGCAGCTGCAGCAGGCCGTCGAGGACTTCCAGTCCGGCACGTTCGGCGCCATCCCGCCGGGCGCCCTCATGCCGCACGTCGTCCGGTAGTCAGTCCACCAGGGCGCTGTAGACGAGCTGGCGCAGCTGCGGGCGCAACGGGTAGGTGCTCGAGGGCACCAGCTGGGTGAACAGCAGCGCCGTGACCTGCTCGACCGGGTCGACCCAGAACGCCGTCGAGGCGAGCCCGCCCCAGAAGAGCTCGCCCGGGCTCGACATCGTCTTGGCCGGCCGCGGGTCCTCCATCACGGCGAAGCCGAGGCCGAAGCCGACCCCGTCGAAGACGGTCTCGGCGAAGCCGCCGGTGTTGTGGTGGCCGAGGTCGAGCCCGCCGGGCAGGTGGTTGCGGGCCATGTAGGCCAGGGTCCGGGTGCCGAGCAGGCGGACGCCGTCGAGCTCCCCGCCGCGCAGCAGCAGCTGGGTGAAGCGGTGGTAGTCGTCGGCGGAGGACACCAGCCCGCCGCCGCCGGACAGCATCGCGGGCTCGGTGCGTGCGCGGTCGCCGAGGGCGTCGTAGCGCAGTGCCCTGCCCGTGGTCGGGTCGGGGGCGTAGAGGGCGCCGAGCCGCGGCGAGTCCGACCAGAAAGCGGTGTCGGTCATGCCGAGCGGCCCGGTGATCCGCTCGGCGAAGAACTCCGCGAGGGTCTGCCCGCTGACGACCTCGATGAGCCGGCCGAGGACGTCGGTCGCGACGGAGTAGCCCCAGGCGCTGCCCGGCTGGAACAGCAGCGGCAGGCCCGCCCAGGCGTCGCACGCGGCCGCGAGGTCCATGCCCTCGGGGGCCCCCAGCTCGAAGCCGTGGGCCCGGTAGATCGCGTCGACGGTCGAGGTGCCGAGGAAGCCGTAGGTGAGACCGGCCGTGTGGGTGAGCAGGTGCCAGACGCGCACCGGCTCGGCCGCCGGCACCGTGAAGGGCTTGGCCGCAGAGCCCTTGTCGAAGACGCGCAGGTCGGCGAAGGACGGGATCCAGCGCGACACCGGGTCGGTGAGCTGGAAGGCGCCCTCCTCCCACAGCATCATCGCCGCGACGCTCGTGACCGGCTTGGTCATCGAGTAGATCCGCCACAGGGTGTCGGGCTCGACCGGCAGGCCGGCCTCGCGGTCGCGCAGGCCGTGGGTGGAGGCGTGGACGACCTGGCCCCTGCGCGTCACCGCGATCTGCCAGCCGCTGAGCAGGTCGTCGTCGACGTAGCGCGCGAAGTGGGAGTCGATGCGGGCGAGCCGCGCCGGGTCGAAGCCGAGCTCGGCGGGGTCTGCGGTCACCTTCATGCGGCCTGATCCTGCCGGAAGGCCGCGCGGTGCGGTCCGCGCGGGTCGAGCTCGCGGACCAGCCGGGTGAGGTCGGACAGGATCGCGCCGCGCGCGAGCCACGCGTCGTCGCGCAGGGCGCCGGTCTGCGGCCCGTGGGCCACCGCGGTCGCGAGCGCCTCTCGGGCCTGCTCCACCGCCCGATCCAGCTGGTCGGCGGGGCTGTCCTGGCGGACGACGGCCTGGTGGACCAGCAGTGCCCGACCGACCGCCGACAGGGCAGCGGGGTAGACCGCCGGGAGCTCGACCTCGCCGTGGACCCGGGCCAGGTCGAACAGCGTGCGGGTCGTCCCGCGGGCCTGCGTGACGACGTGGTCGAGCGCGAGGACGGCCTCGGCGAGCCGGTCGACCCGGTCGGCTGCGCGTCTCTTGCGCGGGTTGAAGCGCAGGCTGTCGTGCGCGGCGTCGAGCGCGGAGCGGGCCCGGTCGAGGCTGCCCGGCAGCTGTCGCGAGGCGGTCAGCCAGCCGCGCGCCGTCGGCTGGTCGAAGCGGGTCGCGACGCCGGAGCCGAGCGTCGTCAGCAACGCAGCAAGGTCGGCGGTGAGCGCCGCGACGGCCGCCTCGGCCGGACCGAGCCGGATCTGCGGCGCGACGGCCAGGTTGACGAGCACCCCGACGACCGCGCCGATCGCGGTGTCCTCGACGCGGGCGACGACGACGTCGCCCTGGGTGCCGACGATGAGCACGAGCAGCGCGCTCACGGGGACCTGCACCGCCCCGGCCGGTCCGAGCCGGACCAGCCTGCCGACCACCAGCCCGCCCGCGACCAGCAGCCCGATCGACAGCGCCGACAGGCCGACGGCCCGGGCCAGCAGCAGTGCGACGAGGACGCCGGCCACGACACCGACGAAGCGCTCCACCGCCTCGCGCACTGATCGGCGCACCGTGATCTGCACGACGAGCAGGGCAGTCAGCGGGGCGAACACCGGTGTCTGCTCGCCGGTGAGCAGCCGCGCGGACTCCCAGGCGAGGGTGGCAGCGAGCGCGGTCTTGAGGATCTGCAGCGCGGTCACGCGCCGTTCGCCTCTGGTCCGGGTCTGCCTCACGCCGCTCATCCTGCCGGTCGGCTCCGTAGGATCGGGGCGTGCCCCGCTACGACTATCGCTGCCGGACCTGCGACGCCTCCTTCGAGGTGACCCGGTCGATGACCGACACGGCTCCCGCCAGCTGCCC
This sequence comes from Mycobacteriales bacterium, assembly GCA_030697205.1. NCBI lineage: Bacteria > Bacillati > Actinomycetota > Actinomycetes > Mycobacteriales > Mycobacteriales bacterium. Next base: position 4,685 of record JAUYQP010000055.1, on the reverse strand, counting down.
TGACGGTCACACCGACTGCTCGCGGGTCTTCACCGCGGTGGCCGTTGGCGGTTCGGCAGCGGCGCCTGCTCCCGCGGGCGGCTGCTGCGGCGGCGGCTGCTGCGGCTGAGATCACGCTTGCCGGCACCCCTGCCGGGGTAGCCCCGACGGCATGACGACCTCACCTGTCGCGGCCGATGACCGCACGGCCCCCGACGGGCGGCAGCGCTCGCCGAGCCCGCGGCAGCTGCTGGCCAGCACCGTCTCGCTCGCCCGCCGGCTGCCCGGCATGGCGCTCACCACCTGGCGCTGGACCCGCAGCACCGCGCTCGTCAGGCGCAGCGTCATCGACTGTCAGGGCACGCCACCCGCTCCCGACGGCGATCGACCCCTTCCCGGTGACGAGGCGTCGCTGCTGCGTCGCACCCAGGGTCGAGGTCGCACCTACCGACGCCTCTACGCCGTCGTCGTCGACGACGCGCGGGTCGGTCCGCAGGAGCTGGTGTCGCGGCTGCTCGTCGACCCCAACCGGGCGTCGCCGACGGAGGTCGCGACGTTCGAGGCGGTCTCGCGCGACCGCTCGCCCGGCGCGGAGTTCGCGGTGCGGATGCCCGGCCCGTGGGACGCGCCGGTGCGGGTCGTCGAGCGGACCCCGACGTCGTTCCGCCTCGCGACCCTGCGCGGCCACATGGAGGCCGGCGAGATCGAGTTCCGCGCGTCGGACGCGCCCGGCGGGCGGCTGCTGTTCGAGATCGAGTCGTGGACCCGCAGCGGAGACCGGCTGTTCGACCTGCTCTACGACAAGGTGCCGCTCGCGCGCGAGATGCAGCTGCACATGTGGACGCAGGTCTGCGAGGCGGCGGTGCGGATGGCCGGCGGCAACGCCCCCGACGGAGTGACCGCGACGACCTGGCGGTGGCCCCGTGGTTGACGTCCGGCTGCTCGGCTCGCACGACGCCTTGGCCGAGCTCGCCAAGCTGCACGACGTCGACGTCAACTACGTCCTCGAGGGCGCACCGACGGTCGAGGACGGGTGGTCGTTCGACGACTACTGCCAGAAGCTCGCCGTCGAGGCCCCCGGCCCGCCCGAGCCCGGCGGTGCCTTCGCTGTCGCGTGCCGGCTGGTGCGCGACTACGAGTTCGCCGACCCCGCCATCATCAAGGCGGTGTGGCTGCCGGAGAGCCCGCTCGAGCAGCGCGACATGCTCCTGTCCGGCCGCTTCGGCCCGCTGCGCTTCCTGCTCGGCGTGCGGGTGTCGTCCGTCGTCGACGAGCAGGTCGTCGAGGACGGCCGACTGCTGCAGGTCTACGGCTGGTGCTACCGCACCTTGCACGGCCACCTCGAGGCGGGCGAGATGTGCTGGCGCGTGGTCAAGCTGCTCGACACCGGTGAGGTGCAGTTCCGGGTCTGCCGCTACATGAAGACCGGCCGCATCCCCAACCCGGTGGTGCGCCTGGGCTGGGCGACCTTCGGCCGTGCGATGCAGGTGCTGTTCGTCCGCCGCTCGATGTCGCGGATGCGTCGCCTCGTAGAGGCCGAGCTGCTCGCCGGTGGGAGCTCGGGTGGCGTGCGTCGGGCAGCCACCCGCATCGAGGTCAACCAGCCCGACGCCTGACGGGATCCCGGGCTGGTCAGACGGGGGGCGTGTCGCCGGGGCGCGGCTGCTCGGCGAGGAAGCGCTCGAGCTCGGCGCCGAGCTCGTCGGCGGAGGGCAGCTCGGACTCGGCCAGCAGCGAGCGCCCCTGCCCGGCGACGAAGGCGTCGTACTGCTCCTCGAGGCCAGTGACGACGGCGCTGACCTCCTCGGAGCCCGCGATCTGCTCGTCGATGGACACCCGGGTCGTCTCGGCGGCGGCGACCAGCTCGTCGAGGGGGAGCACGAGCCCACCGACCTTGGCGACCTCGCGCAGCAGCGAGACCGCGGCCGCGGGGTACTCCGTCTGCGACAGGTAGTGCGGCACGTGGGCGGCGAAGCCCATCGTGTCGTAGCCGGCCTGACCGAGCCGGAACTCGATGAGGTGACCGGCCGACGCAGGGACCTGCACGGAGCTGATCCACGGCTGGTAGCCCTCGAGCAGCTCCGGGCGCGAGCCGTGGGCGATGACGCCCGGCGGGCGGGTGTGGGGGATGCCCATCGGGATGGCGTTGAGGCCGACCGACAGCCGGACCTTGAGGCGGTCGACGAGGATGCGGACCGCCGCGACGAAGCGCTCCCACTGCACATCGGGCTCCGGGCCGGTGAGCAGCAGGAAGGGCGTGCCGGCGGCGTCGTGGAGCAGGTGCAGCGCGAGCGAGGGGTCGTCGTAGGACTCCCAGTGGTCCTCGGCGAAGAGCATGATCGGGCGGCGCGCGCGGTAGTCGAGGAGCAGGTCGACGTCGAAGCGCGCGACGACCTGCGACGGCAGTGACGTGAGCAGGTGCTGCACGGCGATCCGCTTGGCGCCGCCCGCGTCGATGAAGCCGTCGAGGGCCTGCACGAGCACCGGCCGGCCCATCTCAGGGCGGTCGGGGTCGAGGTCGAACAGCTCAGCGGGGTCGCGCACGTGATCAGTCTCCACCAGGGTTCTCGGGGCCGTCGTCAAGGCCAACGCGCGACCCGCCGGGACGCTTCCACAGGGCAGCGTCCGGGCCCGTCACGCCTGCGATGATGGAGCCGTGGCCCCGACCTCTGCACCGGCGGTCTCGAGCCGGGTGCTGAGCCTGCTGGAGACCGCGCTCGGCGTGCTGCCCGGCGCCGCGGTCCGCGAGGGTCAGCGGCAGATGGTCGTGGCCGTCGACCGGGCGCTGCGCAACCGCGAGCACCTGCTCGTGCAGGCCGGCACCGGCACCGGCAAGTCGCTCGGCTACCTCGTGCCAGCCCTCGCGTCCGGTCGCACGGTCGTCATCGCGACCGCCACCAAGGCGCTGCAGGCGCAGCTCGTCGACAAGGACCTCCCGCGCCTCGTGGAGGCGCTCGCGGCCAAGCTCGGCCGCACGCCGACCTACGCGCTGGCCAAGGGCCGCAGCAACTACCTGTGCCTGCAGCAGCTCCACGACGGGCCCGGCGCGCGCGAGCCGGAGCAGGACGAGCTGTTCGCCGGCCCGACCTCCGACCTCGGCCGCACGGTGCTCCGGCTGCGCGAGTGGGCCTCCGAGACCGAGACCGGTGACCGCGACGAGGTGCCCTTCCCGGTGGCCGACCGCGCCTGGCGGCAGGTGTCGGTGAGCGCCCGCGAGTGCCTCGGCACGAAGTGCCCCGACCGGGTCGACTGCTTCGCCGAGAAGGCCCGCGAGACCGCGAAGGAGGCCGACATCGTCGTCGCCAACCACGCGCTGCTCGCTCTCGACGCCTTCACCGGCGTCACGGTCCTGCCCGAGCACGACGCGGTCGTCATCGACGAGGCGCACGAGTTCGTCGACTCGGCGACCGACGCTCTGACCTCCGAGCTCACCCACCAGGAGGTACGCCGGGCCTGTGCCGCCGCGAAGCCCGACCTGTCGGCCACCGTGCTCGACCGCTTCGAGCAGGCGCGGGACGCCTTCGAGGGGGTGCAGGTCCTGCTGCAACCCGGGTGGATCCCGCAGCTGCCCGACGAGGTGCGCGACGTGCTCGGCCTCGTGCAGGAGGCGGCCACCGCGGCCGCGCGCGAGGTCGGCTCCGGGGCCGACGGCGACGACGAGGTCGAGCAGGCCACCCGCGAGCGGGTCAAGCTCCAACTGCAGGGCGTCGCCGACGCGGCCCGCGAGATCGCGTCGCCGTCGGAGCGGGCCGCGGTCTACGTCACGACCACCGGCGCGCTGCGGGTGTCGCCGCTGTCTGTCGGCTACGCCCTGCGCTCCCAGCTGTTCGGTGAGCGCACCGTCGTCGCGACCTCGGCGACGCTGACGCTCGGCGGGTCGTTCCGCCACACCGCCCACCAGCTCGGTCTCGACCTGCCCGCGACCGACGATGACCCGGCGCCGCGCTGGGACTCCGTCGACGTGGGCAGCCCCTTCGACTACCCGCGGCAGGGCCAGCTGTGGATCGCCGCCGAGCTGCCGCCCCCGACCCAGCCGTCGTGGGCCGCCGAGGTCGATGCGCTGCTCGCTGAGCTCCTCACGGCAGCCGGCGGGAGGACCCTCGGGCTCTTCAGCTCGACAGCCGCCGCGGCCCGCGCGGCCGAGTCGGTGCGTGCCGCGACCGACCTGCCGGTGCTGCTGCAGGGCGAGGACTCCGTCGGGGCGCTCGTGCACGCCTTCGCCTCCGACGCGCGGACCTGCCTGTTCGGCACCCGGTCGTTCTGGCAGGGCGTCGACGTGCCCGGCTCGGCCTGCCAGCTCGTCGTCATCGACCGGATCCCGTTCTCCCACGTCGACGACCCATTGCAGAAGGCGCGCCTGGCCGACGCGGGCTCCGCGGGCTTCCGCGAGGTGAGCCTGCCGCCAGCCGCGGTGCTGCTCGCCCAGGGCGCCGGCCGACTGGTCCGCGCGACGTCGGACCGCGGCGTGGTCGCCGTGCTCGACCCGCGGCTCGCGACCGCCGGCTACTCCCGCACCCTGCTCGACACGCTGCCCGGCTTCTACCGCGCGCGGTCCAAGGACGCGGTCCTCGCGTCGCTGCGGGCCATCGACGAGACGGCCGCGCCGCTGTCACCGGTCGGCCCGCCCCCGTCGCAGCGCCGCCGGTCCTGACAGCCCGCCCCGCCCGCCCGCCCCCGCCCCGCCCCGACCCGACCGCCCCGCGCCC
>JAUYQP010000054.1 GCA_030697205.1 Mycobacteriales bacterium | reverse complement strand
CGGCGGCGCGCTCGGCGACCGACGGGGCGTCGGCCTCGGAGGGGCTGTCCACGAGGCGCACGCCGCCGGCCGGCTCGCTCGAGCGGCCCCCAGCACCGACACCGGCCCGCGAGCCGTTGCCCCGGCTCGCCACCGGGGTGGGCACGGGCAGGAACCAGCCGGTGGGCTCGCCCGCCTTGGCGGCCGGCAGGTCGACCTCGACGCCCACGAACGACCCGGGCGGCGGGGTGACGGCGTGGTCGCGCAGCCAGGAGCCCGGCTCGCGCTGCGAGGAGCGGATCCGGCCGTCGGAGGTGGGCAGCTGGATCGGGATCGGCGGGAGCGAGGGCAGCTCGGAGCCGGACTCGGCCTCCGCGGCGAGCTCGCCGGCGTCCTTCTCCTCGGCCATGCCGATGGGGCCCTGCCGCTGGCCGTTGAGGAACTGCCGCACGACCGGCTCGTTGCTCGACAGCAGCATCTCGCGCGGCCCGAACATCGCGAGGTGGCGGCGGTAGAGCAGCCCGATGTTGTCCGGCACGGTGCGGGCCGTGCTGATGTCGTGGGTGACGATGAGGAACGTCGCCTTGATCTGGGCGTTGAGGTCGACGATGAGCTGGTTGAGGTAGGCCGTGCGGACCGGGTCGAGGCCGGAGTCCGGCTCGTCGAACAGCAGGATCTCGGGGTCGAGGACGAGCGCGCGGGCAAGACCGGCGCGCTTGCGCATCCCGCCGGAGATCTCGCCCGGCAGCTTCCTCTCGGCGCCGGACAGGCCGGTCATGTCCATCTTCTCGAGCACGATGTCCTTGATCTCGCGCTCGGACTTCTTGGTGTGCTCGCGCAGCGGGAAGGCGATGTTGTCGAAGAGGTTCTGCGAGCCGAACAGCGCGCCGTCCTGGAACAGCACCCCGAACAGCTTGCGGATCTCGTAGAGCTCCTTCTCCTTGACCTTGGTCAAGTCCCGGCCGTTGATCCAGATCGCGCCGGCCTCCGGCTTGAGCAGGCCGATCAGGGTCTTGAGGAACACCGACTTGCCCGTGCCGGACGGCCCGAGGAGCACCGAGATCTCGCCGGCGGGCAGGGTGAGGGAGACGTCCTCCCAGATGGTCTGGCGCCCGAACCGCTTCGTGAGGCTCTCGACCTTGATCTCGACACCCACGGTGCAGCTCCACCTCTCTCATGACACTACGGGTGTGACCGTACTCACCCGGACGTTGCGCACTCTACGGTCGCCGGGCCGTGTTCGCGGTACCGAGCGGTAACAAGAGTGCACCACGTCGTTGTGAGCCTGCCCACACCCGCCCCCGAGGGACAGACCAGGACGTACGCCGACGGGGCGGCGCCCCCGGACGGGAGCGCCGCCCCGTCGGGACGTGCGGATGGTGCAGGTCGTGCGGGTGGAGCAGGTGACTACTTGACGGTGACCTTGGCGCCAGCGCCCTCGAGAGCGGCCTTGGCCTTCTCGGCGGTGTCCTTGTTGACCTTCTCCAGCACCGGCTTCGGCGCGCCGTCGACGAGGTCCTTGGCCTCCTTGAGACCGAGGTTCGTGAGCGTGCGCACCTCCTTGATGACCTGGATCTTCTTGTCGCCGGCGTCCTCGAGGACGACGTCGAACTCGTCCTGCTCGGCCGACTCCTCGGCAGCGCCGCCGCCGCCACCGGCGGCGGGGGCCGCGGCGACCGCGACGGGAGCCGCGGCGGTGACGCCGAAGGCGTCCTCGAACTGCTTCACGAACTCAGAGAGCTCGATCAGCGTCATCTCCTTGAACTGCTCGAGCAGCTCGTCGGTGCTGAGCTTCGCCATGGTGGCGTCTCCTTCGGTTAGGTGCCGGTCTCCGGCGGTGCTGGTGGTGCGGGTGGGGTGGTGCGGTCGGCCGGAGCCGGTCAGTCGGTGGTGCTGGTCTCGCTGTCCGTGCTGGCCTCGGCCGCGGGGGCCTCGTCAGCGGCGGTGTCCTCAGCGGGGGTCTCGTCCGTGCTCGCCTCGACGGCGGGTGCCTCGTCGGCAGGCGCCTCGTCAGCGGGCGCCTCGTCAGCAGCCGCCTCGTCAGCCGGTGCCTCGTCAGCCGGTGCCTCGGCGGCGGGGGCCGGCGTGCCGGCACCGCCCGCGAGGACCGACGGGTCGGCCTGCGCCTTGGCCTCGAGGGCACCCATGACGCGGGCGGCCTGCGCGAGCGGCGCGGCGAACAGGTAGACGGCCTGCGTGAGCGAGGCCTTCATCGCGCCGGCCATCTTGGCCAGCAGGACCTCGCGGGACTCGAGGTCCGCGAGCTTCTTGATCTCGTCGGCGGTCATGGACTTGCCGTCCATGACGCCGCCCTTGACCACGAGGGCCGGGTTGGCCTTCGCGAAGTCGCGCAGGCCCTTGGCGGCCTCGACCGGGTCACCGGAGACGAACGCGACGGCGGTCGGGCCGACGAGCAGGTCGTCGATGCCGGTGACGCCCGCGTCCGCGGCGGCGATCTTGGTGAGGCTGTTCTTCACGACGCTGTAGGTCGTGCCGGCGCCCAGCGCCCGACGGAGGTCGGAGATCTGCTTGACGGTGAGACCGCGGTACTCGGTGAGGACCGTCGCGGACGAGTCGCGGAAGCTCTGCGCGATCGTGGCGACCGCCTCGCCCTTGTCCGGGCGCACGGTGGCGCGCCGGTGCTCGGGCTTGTCGCTCTGCACGGTCCGCTCCTGCGTGGTGGCGCTGATGGCGGGACCTCCTTGGGGTGTCGGCACCGGTGACGGGCCCGGACACAGCAGACGCCCCGGCGCAGGGAGCGCGGGGCGTCAGGAGTCCCGCCGGAGCGGGGTCGTGGCCTTGCGTTCACCTGCGCGGGCCGCCCGCACGAGTGCGGGACCTTCGACTCCCCCTGCGAGCAGGCGGAGCAACCGGCGGTCTTGGGCTGGTGGAGAGGGTAGCAGCCCCCCGGCGCGGGGCCGGGGGACCGCTGGACGAGCGGGTGGATCAGGGGTGGATCAGGGGTGGAGCAGGTACGCCGGGAGGCCCGTCGCGCACGTGCAGGTCAGGCGTCGGCGCTCTCGTCGAGCAGGTTGCGGGTGCGGGTCGGGTCGACCGGGATGCCGGGGCCCATGGTGGTGCTCACGGTGACGCGCTTGAGGTACTTGCCCTTGCTGGTGGCGGGCTTCGCGCGGGTGACCTCGTCGAGGGCCGCGGCGTAGTTCTCGACCAGCTTGGCGGCGTCGAAGGACGCCTTGCCGATGACGAGGTGCAGGTTGGCCTGCTTGTCGACGCGGAAGTTGACCTTGCCGCCCTTGATGTCGTTGACGGCCTTGGTCACGTCAGCGGTCACGGTGCCGGTCTTCGGGTTCGGCATGAGGCCGCGCGGGCCGAGGACGCGGGCGATCTTGCCGACCTTGCCCATCATGTCGGGGGTCGCAACAGCGGCGTCGAAGTCGAGGAAGCCCTTGGAGACCTTCTCGATGAGCTCGTCGCCACCGACCTCGTCGGCACCCGCGGCGGTGGCCTCGGCGGCCTTCTCGCCCTGGGCGAAGACGATGACGCGGGCGGTCTTGCCCGTGCCGTGCGGGAGGTTGACGGTGCCGCGCACCATCTGGTCGGCCTTGCGGGGGTCGACACCGAGGACCATCGCGACCTCGACGGTGGCGTCGTACTTCGTGGTGCTCGTCTCCCTCGCGAGGCGCGCGGCCTCGAGCGGGGTGTAGAGGTTGTCGAAGTCGACCTTCTCGGCGGCGGCCCGGTAGGCCTTGCTGCGCTTCATGGCGGTGCTCATCTCTGGTGAGTGGTCAGGCGGACCCGGGCGGGCCCTCCCACGCGTGACTGGGGTGGAGCGGGTCGTGCGGGTGGGGCGGGTGCTACTCGGTGACCGTGATGCCCATCTGACGAGCGGTGCCCGCGATGATCTTCTCGGCCGCGTCGAGGTCGTTGGCGTTGAGGTCGGCCATCTTGGTGGTGGCGATCTCGCGGACCTGCGCGCTGCTGATCGAGGCGACCTTGACCTTGTGCGGGGTCGGGGAGCCCTTCTCCACACCGGCGGCCTTGAGGATCATGCGCGCGGCCGGCGGCGTCTTGGTGATGAAGGTGAAGGTGCGGTCCTCGAACACGGTGATCTCCACCGGCACGATGTCCCCGCGCTGCGACTCGGTCGCGGCGTTGTAGGCCTTGCAGAACTCCATGATGTTGACGCCGTGCTGGCCGAGGGCCGGGCCGACGGGCGGCGCGGGCGTGGCCGCACCGGCCTTGATCTGGAGCTTGATGAGCCCGGCGATCTTCTTCTTGGGAGGCATTGCGTTCTTCTCTCGGTGAGTGGTCAGGCGGGACCGGGCGGTCCCTCCCACGCGTGCGGGTGGTCGCTCGGTTAGAGCTTCGCGACCTGGTTGAAGGACAGCTCGACGGGCGTCTCGCGCCCGAAGATCGACACCAGGACCTTGAGCTTCTGGCTGTCGAGGTTGATCTCGTTGATCGTCGCCGGCAGCGTCGCGAACGGGCCGTCGGTCACGGTGATGGACTCGCCCACCTCGAAGTCGACCGCCTTCTGGACGACGACGGACTTCTGCTTCGGCGGGGCGAGCTGCTTGACGACCTCGTCGACCGTCAGCGGGGTGGGGCGGGAGGTCTGGCCGACGAAGCCGGTGACGCCGGGGGTGTTGCGGACCGCGGACCACGACTCGTCGGTGAGGTCCATGCGGACGAACAGGTAGCCGGGGAGCTTCTTGCGCACGACGGCCTGGCGCTTGCCGCCCTTGACCTCCATGACCTCCTCGGTGGGGACCTCGATCTGGAAGATGTAGTCCTCCATGTTGAGGCTCTGGATCCGGCTCTCGAGGTTGGCCTTCACCTTGTTCTCGTAGCCGGCGTAGGAGTGCACGACGTACCAGTCGCCGGGCAGGTCGCGCAGCACGGCCGCCATCTCGTCGGCCGGGTCGAGGTCACCCGCGGGGACCTCGGCGACGGGAGCCTCCTCGGCAGCCTCGTCAGCGGTGTCGGTCTCGGTGTCGGTCTCGGTGTCGGTCTCGGCGTCGGGGGTCGACGGCACGGCGAAGGGGTCCGCCACGGGCGCGCCCAGGGCCTCGACCTGCTCGGACGCGGGCGCGCTGGTGCCCTGATCGTCGTCGCTGTGCAGGCTGTACTCGGACACGGACACGTCCATCTCTGTGGTCGGGGAGTGCGGGGGGCGGATCAGCCGTCGGGATCAGCCTTGGGTCAGCTGTCGGAGCTGTCGCCGAACACCTTCAGCACGCCCTGCCCGAAGGCGAAGTCGTAGACGCTGACGATGGCGACCATGATCACGACGAACACGAGCACGACGCTCGTGTAGGTGATGAGCTCCTTGCGGGTCGGCCAGATCACCTTGCGGAGCTCGGCGACGACCTGCTTGACGAACGTGATGATCCGGCGGAACCGCTCGACGATGACGGCGATCGGACCGCGGCGACGGGTGCGGGCGGGACGGCCGCCGTCGTCGTCGCGCGTGAGCACGGTGCTCGCGCTGTCGCTCACTGCTGTCCTCTTCTCGTCGGGGCCGGGCTGTGCGGTGGGGCTGTGCGGTGCGGGTCGTGCGTACCGGTGCTGCAGGGGTGACAGGAGTCGAACCTGCGACATCCGGTTTTGGAGACCGGCGCTCTGGCCAGCTGAGCTACACCCCTCCGAGGGCCGTCGGACCCCTCTGCGACCCGGTGCGCGGGCGCGCCGGAGCAGAGGCCTCGAGCCCCCAGACGTCAGAGTGTAGGGCCCCGTCGGCCCGGGTTCCAACGGCCGGCTCTCTCGACCCCGCGGTCGACCCGGTGGACTGCGCTTGCGACCATGGGGCCATGAGCGCTCCCACCCGCGTCCCCGCCCGCGTGTCCGCCAGGATCGGGGGGATCGCCGAGTCGGCGACCCTCGCGGTCGACGCGAAGGCCAAGGCCAAGAAGGCCGCCGGCGAGGACGTCGTGGGCTTCGGGGCGGGCGAGCCGGACTTCCCGACGCCCGAGCCGATCGTGGAGGCGGCCGCGGCGGCCTGCCGCGACCCGAAGAACCACCGCTACACCCCCGCGGGCGGGCTGCCCGAGCTGAAGGCGGCGATCGCGGCCAAGACGCTGCGCGACAGCGGCTACGCCGTCGACGCGTCGCAGGTGCTCGTGACCAACGGCGGCAAGCAGGCCGTCTACGCCGCCTTCGCGACGCTGTGCGACCCGGGCGACGAGGTGCTGCTGCCGGCGCCCTACTGGACGACCTACCCGGAGGCGGTCAAGCTCGCCGGCGGGGTGCCGGTCGACGTGGTGACGACCGAGGAGCAGGGCTACCGCGTCACCGTCGAGCAGCTCGAGGCGGCCCGCACCCCCCGCACCAAGGTGCTGCTGTGGTGCTCGCCGTCCAACCCGACCGGAGCGGTCGCCTCGCCCGAGGAGGTCGAGGCGGTCGGGCGCTGGGCGCTCGAGCACGGCATCTGGGTCGTGGCGGACGAGATCTACGAGCACCTCGTCTACGGCGGGGCGCGGCACGTCTCGATGCCGGTCGTGGTGCCCGAGCTCGCGGGGCAGTGCATCGTCGTCAACGGCGTCGCGAAGACCTACGCGATGACCGGGTGGCGGGTGGGCTGGTTGATCGGTCCCGCGGACGTCGTGAAGGGCGCCACCAACCTGCAGTCGCACGCGACGTCCAACGTCTCCAACGTCGCCCAGGTCGCGGCGCTGGCGGCGGTGTCCGGCGACCTGACCGCCGTGGCCGAGATGCGCGCGGCGTTCGACCGGCGCCGCCAGACCATGGTCCGGATGCTCAACGAGATCCCGGGCGTGGAGTGCCCCGAGCCGTTCGGGGCCTTCTACGCCTACCCGTCGGTGAAGGCGCTGATCGGCAAGACGCTGCGCGGCCGGGTCGTCGAGTCCTCGGCCCAGCTCGCCGAGCTGGTGCTCGACGAGGTCGGCGTGGCCGTCGTGCCGGGCGAGGCCTTTGGCACCCCGGGCTACTTCCGGCTGTCCTACGCCCTCGGCGACGCCGACCTGGAGAAGGGCATCGCGCGCCTCGGCGCGCTGCTGTCCGAAGCGGAGTAGGTCCGGATCAGGCCTCGGCGGCGGCTCAGCCGGTGCGCTGGGCGGGCACCAGCGACGAGAGCGCCTCGGTCGCGGCGGCGTAGCCCGCGTCGATGAGGCGACCTGTCTGGGTGAAGTCGCGCATCTCCATCGGGCCGACCTCGAGCCGCGGCAGCCGCACGACCTGCTGGCCCGGGCGCACGAGCTGCGCCGGCCGGTCGAGGTGGGAGCGGCTGATCGCGAAGGACATGAGGAGGACGTCGAGAGCGGTCATCCGGTCGTCGCGCCGGCCCAGCGTGCCGCCCGAGACGTCGATCACCCAGACGCGCGCGGCCCCGAGGTCGAGAGCGCGCTCGACGGGGACGGGGCACGTCACTCCCCCGTCGACGTGCAGCGAGCCCCCGAGCGGCACGGGCGGGAAGACCGCCGGCAGGCACGCGCTCGCGGTGAGGACCGAGACGGGCTCGCCCTCCGACCACCAGCACGGCGCGCCGGTGCGCAGGTCGGTCGTGACGACGTGGCACGGCACCGCGGTGTCCCCGAGGTCGCGCAAGGGCACCCAGGTCCGGACGAGGTGGCGCAGTGCGTCGGGCTCGTAGAGGTGGTCGTCGCGGCGCAGCACGTGGGTGGCGAGCAGCCGCCGGTTGCCGCCGAAGACGTCCTTGCGCTCGAGCCGTCGCCACACCTGCTCGAGCTCCTGGACCCGGGCGAGGGTGGGGTCGGCGGCGAGGTAGGCCGCGTTGAGGGCACCGACGGAGCAGCCGACGAACAGGTCCGGTCGCACGCCGGCCTCGAGCAGGGCCTTGAGCGCGCCGACCTGCGCGGCGCCGAGGCTGCCCCCGCCGGACAGCACGACGGCGTCGCGGGGCTGCCCGTCCGGCTCGCTCTCGGGGCGGGCCGACCGGCGCAGGCGCAGGGACGGGAGCACGGTCGCCACCTCCTGAAGCTCGGATCACCGCTCCCATCGGCGGCTCGGCCGCCAGTGTGAACCCGAGACGATCACGCTGTCCGGCGAACGCCGAACCTCGCTGCCACCCCGCCGGCGACCGGGCGCCGACCGGGCGCCGACCGGGTCAGCGGGGGAGCCGGAGCTCCTCGCGGCCGCGGAAGCGCTGCAGGAAGCGGTCGTAGGTCTTGCGCGACTCCTTGTCGCGGTAGGCCGGGTCGCTGTCGTGGTAGCCGCGGTGGCGGTCCTGGCGGGCGGGGACGTCGACGGCGACGAGCCGGTGACCGGCCTCGCGCAGCAGGAACGACCACTCCATGTCGGCGTTGCGGTAGAAGCGCGCCTTGGGCGGCAGCGGCACCTCCAGCGCAGCCTGCCGGCGCACGACGAGCAAGTAGGACAGCAGGGCCTCCACCTCCACCGGATCCGCACCCGCGGGCACGTCCTCGAAGTCGGTCCAGCCGTCGACGACGTGCACGCCCCGCCACCCCGCCGCTGACACCAACCCCGCCGCCGACCCCGCTGCCGGGCCGAGAGCCGCGACGAGCGGGGTGAGCGCGTCGCCGGTGAGCACGGTCGAGACGTCCATGACGACGTGGGCGGCCTCGGTGCGGGAGCGCACCAGCGCGTTGCGGACCTCGGCCCAGCCCCCGGCCCGGTCGAGGTGGACCTCCTCGACCCGCGGGTCGGCGGCGAGCTCGTGGACGACGGCGCCCGCGTCGGTCTGGCCGTTCTCGACCAGCACCACCCGCAGGTCCGCCGGGCCGTGCTCCAGCAGCGCCGCGACGCAGGTCCGCAGGTCCTCGGGCCAGCCCTCGACGAGCAGGGTGGCGACGCTGCCCGGCGAGTCCGGCTCGGCAGCGCGGTCCGGCAGGGCCGACACGCCCGCCAGGACTTCGTACGGCGGCTTCTCGCTCACGACCTGGCCATCGGCGGTGTCGCGCACGACCCAGCCGAGAGCGGCGATCTCGTCACGCAGCCGGTCGCTCTCGGCGAAGTCCTTGCCCGCCCGGGCGACGGCGCGCGCGGCGAGCAGGTCGTCGAGCGCGCTCACCCGAGCAGCCGGCGGACGGCCTTGCGGTCGGTCTTGAAGACGCTGGTGAGCGGCACCGCGTCGACGACCTCGATACGGCGGGGGTACTTCGCGGCGCTGATCCGCTCCTTGCTGAAGGCGATGAGGTCCTCGGCCGTGACGGTGGCGCCCGGGGCCAGTGAGACGACCGCGACGACCTCCTCGCCGACCCGGTCGTCGGGGACGCCGACGACGGCGGCCGCGGTGACGTCGGGGTGGGCGAGCAGGACATCCTCGACGTCGCGGGGGTAGACGTTGAAGCCGTTGCGGATGACGAGGTCCTTGATGCGGTCGACGACGTAGAGGAAGCCGTCCTCGTCGAGCCGCCCGACATCGCCGGTGTGGAACCACCCGTCGCGGATCGCGGCGTCGGTCGCGTCTTTGTCCTGCCAGTAGCCGGCCATCACCAGCGGCCCGCGGACGCAGATCTCGCCGTCCTGACCGGAGGGCGCGTCGATGCGGACCTCCACGCCGGGGACGGGCTTACCGACCGAGCCCAGCCGGCGCTCGTCCTGCGGCTGGGTGCTGATCAGCGCGCTGGTCTCGGTGCAGCCGTAGCCCTCGCGGACCTCGAGCCCCGGGACCCGGCGCTCGAGCTCCTCGGCCACCTCGCGGGCGAGCGGGGCACCGCCGCTGCTGACCCGGTCCCAGGTCGGCAGCGACCGCTGCTCGAGCGGCTGAGCGAGCAGCGCCTGCAGCATCGCGGGGATGCAGGCGGCGTTGTGCACCTCGAGCTTCTCGACCAGGTCGAGAAAGCCGACCGGGTCGAACCACCGCTGCAGCACCGAGCGGCCGGGCTCGCGAGCGTGCAGACCCGCGACGCTCACCATGAGGCCGTAGGCGTGGGCGAGCGGCAGCGGCAGCAGTGTGGTGGTGCGGCCCTCGCGGTAGGCGACGTCGTAGGCGGCCGCACCGGCCGCGTCGAGCCCGGCGTGGCGCAGCGCCACGCCCTTGGAGCGCCCGGTGGTGCCACCGGTGTAGAGCAGCGCGGCGAGGTCGTCGTCAGCGCGGTCGACCAGCGGCAGCTCGTCGGCGGTCTCGAGGTCGGCCCAGCTCGCGGTGCCGCCCTCCCCCACGACGACCACCGGCAGGCCCTGCGCGGCCTCCTGCACCTTGGGCAGGAACTCCGGCGTCGTGATCGCCGCGACGGCGCCGGAGTCGCTGACGACGTGGCGCAGCTCGTCCTCGGTCAGCAGGAACAGCACCGGGGTCGGCACCGCCCCCGCCCGCCAGAGCGCGGCGTAGGCGAGCCCGACCTCCGGGCAGTTGGCCATGCAGACCACGACCCGGTCACCCGGGCGCACCCCGAGCTCGACCAGCCCGCGGGCAGCCCGTCGGGCCCTGGCGGCAAGGGCGTGCGAGCGGTGCCAGGTGCCCTCGAAGAAGAGGCTGTCGTGGTCGTCGAAGCGCTCGAGCAGGTCCGCGGCGCGCCGGCCGAGGGCGGTCATCGGGCGCTCATGGGAGACGCACGACCGCCTTGGCGCCCGCGAGCACCTTGTCCTCGCCGACCCGCGCGGTGAGCGCGACGACGACCTCGCCGCCAGCGCCGTCAGCGGGGCGCTTGTCCTCGACGACGCCGCTGACGGTGAGGGTGGCGCCCTGGTCGTCGTCCTCGACGACCACGGGGCGGCTGAAGCGGACGCCGTAGGAGACGAGGGCCCCCGGGTCGCCGACCCAGTCGGTGACGACGCGCCCGGCGGTGGCCATGGTGAGCATCCCGTGGGCGATGACGTTGGGCAGCCCGACGGCCTTCGCCACCCGCTCGTTCCAGTGGATGATGTTGAAGTCACCGCTCGCACCGGCGTACTGCACGAGGTTGGCGCGCTGGATCGGGAAGCTCTGGGTCGGCAGCTCGGTGCCGATCTCGACGTCGTCGTAACGGGGCATCTCAGGCCTCCTTCTCGGCAGCGGTGCCGCGGCTCACGATCGTGTTGGTCACCGTCGCGACGGGCTCCCCGCCGCTGGTGACCTCGGTGACCAGCGTCATGAGCTCGTTGCGACCGGCGTCGCGGATGGAGTCGATGCGGGTCTCGCTGTCGAGCACGTCACCGGCGTAGACCGGGCGGTGGAAGGCGAAGCGCTCCTCGCCGTGGACGACGAGGTGGAACTGCAGGCCGAGCGCGGGGTCGGTGATGAAGCCACCTCCCGCGTCGCCGGTGCTGGCGCTGATGAGGAACGTCGGAGGTGCCACCAGGTCGCGGTGGCCGAGCGCCTTCGCGGCCTCGACGTCGAGGTAGGCGGGGTTGGCGTCGCCGATGGCGCGCGCGAAGCGCCGGATGTCGTTCCTGGTCACCTCGAAGGGCTCCTTCGACCGCGCGGTGCGGCCGACGAAGTCGCGGTTGAGGGGCATGCGCACTCCCGGGTCAGATCGGTCGCCCGACCCTAACCGCAACGCGTTCTACCCGACCGATGACCCCCGGGTACGACGAGAGCCGACCCCCCGTGGGGAGTCGGCTCGAGGTCGCGCGGGCGCGAGCGGACTAGCGCGTCTCGCGGTGCACCGTGTGGGTGCGGCAGGTCGGGCAGAACTTCTTCAGGTCGAGCCGGTCGGGGTCGTTGCGCCGGTTCTTCTTGGTGATGTAATTGCGGTTCTTGCACTCCGTGCACGCCATGGTGATCTTCGGACGGACGTCAGTGGCGGCCATGCGGAGGTGCCTGCGCTTTCTTCAGTCGTGCTACTCGTGTGGGTACGCGCGCCTCAGACTACTAGAGACGAGGGTGTGGTAGCGGTGACCGGACTTGAACCGGTGACACAGCGATTATGAGCCGCTTGCTCTACCAGGCTGAGCTACACCGCCAAGACGTACTGGAGCCCCTTTACGGAATCGAACCGTAGACCTTCTCCTTACCATGGAGACGCTCTGCCGACTGAGCTAAAGGGGCGGCGAAGCGAGCGGAAGCCTACAGGATCGTCGCGCCGGCCTGCGGCAGTGGGGTCACCGGCGGTCGCTGCGAGGTGAACCCGGCACCGGCCCGCGCCGCCTGGTGGGCGTCGTGCCAGGCGGGCAGCTCGTCGAGCGGCATGGCACGCGACAGGTGGTAGCCCTGCGCGAGGTCGCAGCCGAGCTCGGTGAGCAGCGCGAGGGTGCCGGCGTCCTCGACGCCCTCGGCGACGACCCGCAGCCCGAGGTTCTGCCCGAGGTCGATCACCGAGCGCACGATCGCGGCGTCGTGCGCGTCGTGGGCCATCGTCGTCACGAAGTGCTTGTCGACCTTGACCTCGTGGACGGGCAGCCGCGACAGGTAGGACAGCGAGGAGTAGCCGGTCCCGAAGTCGTCGACCGACAGCCGGATCCCGAGGTCGGCGAGCTGCTGCAGGACCCCGGAGGTCCGCGCGAGGTCGCTGATCACGCTGCCCTCGGTGATCTCGAGGGTGAGCAGCTGGGCCGGCACCTGGTGCAGCCGCAGCAGGGCCTCGACGTCGGCCACGAGGTCGGGGTCGAGCAGGCTGCGCGGCGAGAGGTTGACCGCGACGCCGAGCACGCGGCCCTCGGCGTACCACCGTGCACAGGCCGCGACACCCTCGCCCAGGACGGTGGCCGTGAGGGGGCGCAGCAGCCCGGTGCGCTCGGCGACGGGGACGAACTCGTCGGGCAGCAGCAGGCCCCGCTCGGGGTGCTGCCAGCGCACGAGGACCTCGACGCCGACGACCTCACCGCTGCGCAGGTCGAGCTGGGGCTGGGCGTAGACCCGCAACTCGTCGTCGGCGAGGCCGCGGCGCAGCTCGGTCGCGATGAGCAGCTTGGCGGGGTCGTGGCCGTCCAGGTCGCGGCGGTAGGCGACGACGCCCGCCGACGCGCTCTTGGCGGCGTACATCGCCACGTCGGCGCACTTGAGCAGCGCGCCGATCTCGTCGCCGTCCACGGGGGCGACGCTGACGCCGATCGACGCCCCGACCTCGAGACGGACGTCCTCGAGCGACGCTGGCTCCTCAAGGCTGGCGAGCAGTGCGCGGCCGACCGCGAGCGCCTCGTCGACCTGCGCGGTGGTGGGCAGCAGGACGGCGAACTCGTCGCCGCCGAGCCGGGCGACGAGAGCAGTCTCGGGGGCGTGCGTGCGCAGCCGATCAGCGACGACCTTGAGCAGCAGGTCGCCGTGCAGGTGGCCCAGGGTGTCGTTGACCTCCTTGAAGCCGTCGAGGTCCATGAGCAGCAGCGCGACGCCAGGGCTCGCCCCGACGCGGGTCTGCACCAGCGCGTCGCGGGCGGCGCTCTCGAGGGCGGCGCGGTTGGGCAGGCCGGTCAGCCCGTCGTGCATCGCCTCGTGGCGCAGCCGGTCGACGAGGCGGCCGTGCTCGAGAGCCACGGAGGCGTGGTTGGCGACGGTCTCGAGCAGCCGCACGTCGTCGGCGTCGAAGGTGCGCACGCTGCCCATCCGGTCCGCGACGGCGACCAAGCCGACGACGCCGGACTCACCGCGCAACGGGGCGACGATGGCCTCGCGCATCCCGCGGGCGGCCAGGTGCGCGACCACGGCCGGGTCCTTGTCGCCGCGGCTCATGAGGACGGACTCGTTGCGGGCCACGACTTGGCGCCACAGCCAGTCGGTGTCGTCGAGGTCGGCCTCCTGGCGCTGCAAGACGCCCTCGCTGTCGAGGACCACCCTCAGTCCCGCACCCCCTGTCGGGACGAAGGTGAGCTCGGCGACCTCCGCGCGCAGCAGGTCGCGGGCCTGCGCCAGCACGCTGCGCATCACCTCGTCAACCTCCGGTGTGGCGGAGACGACCTGGCTGAAGCGGTAGAGGCGCTCGAGCGAGAGGTGCCGCTCCGACAGCGACGCGTAGGCGCGGTAGGCGATGACGACGATGAC
This sequence comes from Mycobacteriales bacterium, assembly GCA_030697205.1. NCBI lineage: Bacteria > Bacillati > Actinomycetota > Actinomycetes > Mycobacteriales > Mycobacteriales bacterium. Next base: position 46,309 of record JAUYQP010000054.1, on the reverse strand, counting down.
CGCGGCCGCCGCGAGCAGCCAGGCGGTGCCGGGGTCGAGCACGAGGCACGAGGCCGCGATCAGGCCGGCGGTGGTCGTGAGCACCGCCATGGGAACGCCCTTGAGCAGGGCCGCGCGCAGGTCGCGCCAGCGCAGGACGCCCTCGAACAGGAAGATGACGAAGGTGACCGACAGCCCGGCCAGCGCGCTCGCGGTGCAGGCACCGAGGTACGCCGCCGCCCACGCGAGGTGGTCGGTCGGGTCGGCGTCCCCCAGGACCGCGCGGAAGACGAGCAGCGCGAGCCCGGTCTCCGCGGCGTTGAGAGCGGTGTTGAACGACAGCTTGAGCGGCCCCTGGCGCCGGTAGAGCGCGTAGACCAGGCCGGAGCCGAAGACCCGGGCCGCGAGCACCACGGCCGGTGGGGCGAAGAACATGCCGAGCACGAGCGGGATCTCGCTCATGGAGACCGTGCGGGCCTCGCGCTTGATCTGGACGTGGAGGACGAAGACCTCGACCCCGGCGAACAGGCCGAGCAGGACCCACCAGGGGATCTCGAGCCGCTCGGCCGCGACGGCCTCGGCATCACCGAGCACGTAGGCAGCGGCGACCGCCGCGCCGATGAGCGCGCCGATGAACGGGACGACCCGCAGCGCTGGATGGCGGGTCGGCACGCGTGCGCTCATCGCGTTCCCTCCCCCGGTGCCGCGTCCCTAGGGCATCGGCAGGTGCGCGGGGATGCTGGAGTCGCCCGTCAGGCCCAGTTCGAGGAGGCCCACGTGGACGAGGCCCAGGTCGAGGACGCCCAGTTCGAGGAGGCCCAGGTGCTGCTGGCCCAGGTCGAGCTGGCCCACGTGCTGCTCGCCCACGTCGAGCTGGCCCACGTACTGCTCGCCCACGTCGAGGAGCCCCACGTCGAGGAGCCCCAGGTCGAGCTGGCCCAGGTGCTGCTCGCCCAGTCGGTGTCACCCGCCGCGGCGCCGGTCCAGACCGCGCCGTTCCAGGTGCCGTCGACCCAGGCGGTCCCGTCGGCCGACGCCGCGGCGTGTGCCGCCGCGTCGAACGGCGCACCGATGACGTCCTGCTCGCCGCGCAGGACGCTGCCGTCGGGGGCGACGAGGCGCATCGTGCCGCGGGCCGCGTCGAGGCTGCCGTCGCCGCGGGAGGGCGCGAAGGCCTGCCGGGCCAGTGCGCTCGACGGCGTCGGGGCCCGCAGCGCGGCAGCGAGGTCGAGCATCGCCCCGCCGGGCATCGGGGTGGCCGTGCCGACCAGCAGCGCCTTGACCTGGTCGGGGGTGAGCTCGGGGCGCTCGGCGAGCAGCGCGGCGGCGGCACCGGAGACCACCGCGGCGGCCTGCGAGGTGCCGCTGCCACGGAAGGCCTTGCCGTCGCGCGCCTCAGGTCGGGCCCGGTCGATCGTCGAACCGGGAGCGCGCAGGCTGGCGATCCGGCTGCCCGGGGCGAGCAGGTCGGGAGCGCGCGTCGTGGAGCCCGTCGAGGAGAAGCCGGCGAGCACGTCGTCCGCGCGGTCGACGGTCCCGCGGGTGTCCGCCGCCCCGACCGCGATGACGAACGGGTCGGTCGCGGGGTTGGTCATGCGGCCGTCACCGGCGCCCCGGTTGCCGGCCGAGGTGACGACGACGACGCCCTTGCGCCAGGCCTGCTCGACCGCGAAGGCCAGCGGGTCGGCGAGGTAGGACTGGGTCGCGTCGGTGCCAAAAGACAGGTTGAGGACCCGGGCGCCGTACGTCGGGTCGTCACGGTGCTCGACGACCCAGTCGACCGCGGCGAGCACCTGCGAGACGTCGGCTGCACCGTGGGCGTTGGCGACCTTGAGGCTCACCAGCCGGGCACCGGGCGCGATCCCCTCGCGGCCGACGGCGATGCCGGCCAGGTGGGTCCCGTGGCCGAAGGTGTCGCGGTGGCGGAGCTCATCGGACTGCGACTCGAAGGACAGGTCGGGGCCCTGCACGATCCGCGAGCGGTCCAGGCCCTTGACCCGGGCGACGCCGCTGTCGATCAGGGCGACCCCGATGCCCGCGCCCGCGCGGCGGCCGGGGGCGCCGACCTGCGCGCGCAGCTCTGCGAGCGAGGTCGCCGTGTCGACCTCGGACTTCTCGGACTTCTCGGTGTCGTCGTCGCTGTCGTCGCCGAGGAGGGCGACGACGTCGTCGGGGGTGACGCTCGCGACGCGGCGGTCCTGGCGCAGCGCGGCCACGGCCGAGGCGGGCAGCAACGCGACGTCGGCCTCGACCAGGCGGACCTGGCCGGTCACGACGCCACCGAGCCGGCGCACCTCCGCGTCGACCGCGGCGAGCTGACCGGGGACGGCCCGGACGATCCAGCTGCTGACAGCGTCCGTGGCGTCGTTGACAGCGGTTGTGCCGGCCGCGCGGTCAGGCGCCGTGCTCGCGTAGGCCGCACCGGGCGCGCCCGCGACGAGCAGGGCGGTGAGCGCGGCGGCGACCCGGGTCCAGGTCTGGCTGCGGCCCGCAGGCTGTGCCGTCCGCGTCCAGGTCTGACTCAAGAGCGGCGTGCGAACACCCGACACAGCAGTACCGGACACGTCGCGCGTCCAGGTCTGGCTGTCGCGGCGGGTGGCGGTACGACGGTCGGCGAGCACGGGTCTGGGGCTCCGGTCGGTAGTCGAGTCGAGCAGGCGCGCAGGCTGGGAACGTCCTGTCCGTGTAGCGGTCGGCAGGATCCCGAGGCGCGCGTAGGGCCGAATGCCGCAACTTCGGGTGCTCCGGACGAGTGAGTGCGAACCCGTCCGAACCGGACCCGATCTCGCGGGCTCTCCGAGGCATGAACCTCCGACGGGTGCTGCTGCCGCTGCTGGTCCTCCTCGCTGCGGGGACCGCCCCAGCGGCCGCGGCCGGCTCCCGGCTCGACCCGAAGCACCCGCGCACGGCCTACGAGGCCGAGCTGCGGGGTAGCGACGCCTGTGCCGGCCCGACCGAGACCTGTCACGTGCAGGAGCTCACCGTGGTCGCTCGACCGGGGACCCTGGTGACGATCGACGTCGCGCAGGAGCAGACCGTGCTGGAGGTGCTCGACAGCTCGGGCGCGGAGGTCGCCCGAGACGGCCAGCGGCCGAGCGACGAGCTCCTCGGGGGCCCCGGCGAGCAGACCGAGCAGGACGGCGACGCCGCCCCGGACGTGACCTTCGAGCACCGCAGCGCGAGCGCGACCTACCGCGTGCGGGTGAGCGTCACCTACGGCGCTCTCGGAGGTGACGGCTTCCGGACCGCCGTGAGCGCACGCCTGGGCGGCCGGGCGCTCGACCGCGACCCGGTCTGCGACGACGCCGTCGTCGTGCCCGCCACCTCCTTCGCCGGTGACGGTGTGCTGGCCGCGCACGTGCGGGTCGTCGTCCCGCCGGAGCTCGCCAACGACATGCGCGCGGCCGCCCCCGTCGCGGTCGAGGCCTACCGCCGCATCGGGGTCTCGCTGCGGCTGTCCTACGACGTCACTTCACTGCCCGCCGGCGTCCGCCAGGCCGACGAGCTGCGCGGCTGGGCCCGGGCCCGCTACGGCGGCCGGCGGCCAGCAGGCGTCGACGCGGTCTACGTCGCCAACGACGTCTTCGGCGGCGGCCAGGCCGACTGCCTCGCCGGGACCCTGCACCCCGAGCAGGGCTTCTCCATCGGCCAGGTCCACTACTCGCCGGAGAACACCGTGCCCGGCGGCGTCGGCACGGTCAGCGCCGGCGTGATCCTCGCGCACGAGGTCGGCCACTCCTTCGGGGGCCACCACGAGCAGGGCAACTGCGCCGAGGGCGCTCCCCCGCAGGCGGACCACGGCACCTCGCCGGAGTCCCGCGGGCCCTGCACGATCATGTCGCCGGCAGCCCTGACGCTCGGACGGACCTTCGGCACCCTCGAGGGCGCCACCATCCGCTCGGTGCTCGCCCGCCGCGCCCGCTGAGCCTGATCGCCCGCCCCCCGGCCGGCCCCCGGCGTACGCCTTGGTCGTGGACGTGCGACGGCCCCGCGCTCGCGAGGAGCGCGGGGCCGTGACGCGTGGCGGGTGAAGGGTTCGAACCTTCGTAGGCTAAGCCGACGGATTTACAGTCCGCTCCCATTGACCACTCGGGCAACCCGCCTGGTGCGTGGACGAGGATAGCGGAACACCCGCACCCCTTTCGCAGGAGATCCCCGTGGCAGACCCGTCCTTCGACATCGTGAGCAAGGTCGACCGTCAGGAGGTCGACAACGCGCTCAACCAGGCCGCCAAGGAGGCCGCGACCCGCTACGACTTCAAGGGCACCGGCGCCGAGATCGGCTGGTCCGGCGAGAGCGTCCTGATCAAGGCCGAGTCGGAGGAGCGCTGCGCGGCGCTGCTCGACGTCTTCAAGGAGAAGCTCATCAAGCGGGCGATCTCGCTCAAGACGCTCGAGGCCGGCGAGCCGCAGCAGTCCGGCAAGGAGTACCGCATCACCGCGACGGTGTCGGAGGGCATCAGCCAGGAGAACGCGAAGAAGGTCGCGAAGGTGATCCGCGACGAGGGCCCGAAGGGCGTGCAGCCTGCCGTGCAGGGCGACCAGCTGCGGGTGTCGGCCAAGAAGAAGGACGACCTGCAGGCCGTCATCGCGCTGCTCAAGGGCAAGGAGTTCGACTTCGCCCTGCAGTTCACGAACTACCGCTGACGGGCGGGTCCGGACAGGCCGACGGCCGGCTCTCGGGGGGAGGGAGCCGGCCGTCGGGGTACCAGGGGGTCTTTCGACAATCAGTCTAATCAGATGTCAGCGCGGGTAGCCAGCCAGGGCCTCGAGTCGCGCGATCCGCTCCGCCATCGGCGGGTGGGTGCTGAACATCCGCCCCAGACCGCCGCCCCGGAAGGGGTTGGCGATCATCATCGAGCTGGCCGGCGCGAGCCGCGGGTCCTCGACGAGCGGCCGCGCGGCGGTGCCCATCTCGAGCTTGCGCAGCGCGCTGGCCAGGGCGAGCGGGTCGCCGGTGACCCGGGCGCCGGTGGCGTCGGCTTGGTACTCCCGGCTGCGGCTGATCGCCATCTGGACCATCGCGGCAGCGATCGGCCCGACGATGACGAGGAGCAGCGCGGCGAAGGGGTTGCCGCCCTCGTCGTCGTCGCGACCGCCGAACAGCATCGAGAACTGCGCGATGTTGGCCATCATCGTGATGGCAGTCGCGAGGGTGGCCGCGACCGAGGCGATGAGGATGTCGCGGTTGCCGACGTGGGCGAGCTCGTGGCCGAGCACGCCGCGCAGCTCGCGCTTGTCGAGCAGCCGCAGGATGCCCTCGGTGCAGCAGACGGCGGCGTGGCGCGGGTTGCGACCGGTCGCAAAGGCGTTGGGGGCCTCGGTCGGGCTGAGGTAGAGCCGCGGCATGGGGATGCGCATCGTGGCGGCGAGCTCGGCGACCGTGGCGTAGAGCTCGGGCGCCTCGACCTGGCTGACCGGGTAGGCGCGCATGCTCTTCAGGGCCAGCTTGTCGCTGTTGAAGTAGGCGTAGCCGTTCATCCCCAACGCGAACAGCACGGCGAAGAACAGCCCTCCGCTGCCGAACTGGCCACCGATGACGACGATGACCGAGCTCATGAGGCCGAGCAGCAGGACGGTCTTCAGTCCGTTGGCCGAGCTGTGGTGGCTGTGCACGTCTTCCTCCGGGTCGGGGTGCGTCTCACCGAGATCAACGCTCAGGGGCGGGGCGGCCGTTCCCCGTCGAGCTCCTCCTTGGCAGGGCCGGCCGCGGGGTCCAGCGGCGGCGGCGGCGGCACCGTGGCGAGCCACTCCCCCAGCAGGTCGCGCTCGTGGACGAGCCCCTCGGCCGCGGTCGCGGCGTAGGCGTGCTCGGGCGACCAGTGCAGCGCGTCGAAGGGGCACACCTCGATGCAGATCCCGCAGTACATGCACAGCGAGAAGTCGATGGCGAAGCGGTCCATGACGTGGGAGACCTTGGGCTTGCCGCGCGGCGTCTCGGCCGGCTCGACCTCCTTGTGGGAGTCGATGTGGATGCACCACGACGGGCACTCGCGGGCGCAGAGCATGCAGACCGTGCAGCTCTCGGCGAGCAGGCCGATGACGCCGCGGCTGCGGGCGGGCAGGTCGGTCACGGGGCCACTCCGGGGGGCAGCAGCCGACGCCGCCGCGGGCTGTCGGTGTCGGACTCGCCCGGCTCCTTGCGGCCGGGCCAGGGCGTCGTCTGGCGGCGCTCGAGCAGGACGTCCTTGCGCAGCGGGCTCGTGACGCCGTCGGGCAGCAGCAGCCGGGTGAGACCGGGGTGGCCCTCGAAGCCGATCCCGAACAGCTCAGCGGTGTGGCGCTCGTGCCAGGCCGCACCAGCCCACACACCGGTCAGGGTGGCGACAGTGGGGTCCTCGCGGGGGACCCGGGTGCGCAGGGCGAGCCCGTGCTTGTCGGTGGTCGAGAAGGCGCGCAGCACGACGTCGAAGCCGGCCGCCTCCTCGTCGACGGCGGTGACGAGGTCGAGGGAGTCCAGGCCCAGCCCGTCGCGCAGGGCCGTCGCCGCCTCCTGCCAGCGCACGCGGGGCACGTCGACGGTGACCAGGGAGTACGCCGCTGCCGCGGTCACCTCGGCGATACCCGCCGACTGGACGACCGCGACGGCCCGGTCGGCGAGCTCCTGCGGCGTCACAGCTGCTGCTCGAGCAGGAGCAGGCCGTCGAGCAGGGCCTCGGGCCGCGGCGGGCAGCCGGGAACGAGCACGTCGACGGGCAGCAGCTCACCGACGCCGCGCACCACGCAGTAGCTGTCCCAGTAGGGACCGCCGCTGTTGGAGCAGGAGCCGAAGGAGATGAGCTTGCGCGGCTCGGGCAGCGACTCCCAGAGCGCGACCAGCGCGGGTGCGACCTTGTCGGTGACGGTGCCCGACACGACCAGCACGCTCACGTCGGGCTCGTCGGGCTCGTCGGGCTCGTCGGCCTTGGCGGTCCCGAGCCGCAGCACGCCGCTGCCGTCGACGGGCGCGTCGAGGGAGGCCGCGAGCAGCTCGACCGCGCAGCAGGCGAGGCCCGCACCGACGACCCGGAGCCGCCAGGTCCGGCCCGCGGTGAGCACCAGCCGCAGCGGCGCCGGCAGCGGAGCGGCCTGCGGGTCGACCGCCGCGCCGGGTGCCGCGCCGGGTGCCGCGCCGGGTGCCGTCGGGGTCGTCACCCGCCCATCCTGCCCGCTCACCCGGCGCGGCCCACCGCCCCGTACCCCTGGCGGAGCGCACGTGGGCCGCGGCGGCTCCACGATGTGGCGATCATCCCCGCGGAGCTGAGCGCGCGTGATCGCCACATCCCGACTGATGGCAAGGGGCACCGGCGGTGTCACGGTCCCCCGGCCCGACGATGTGGCGATCATCCCCGCGGAGCTGAGCGCGCGTGATCGCCACATCCCGACTGATGGCGAGGGGTGTCGGGGCAGGTGGTGCGTGCCGGGTCAGCCGGTGCGGTCGGCGACGAAGGCGGTGAGCCCCAGCAGCGCGTCGCGGGCCGGCCCGTCGGGCAGGTCGGCGGCCACCGAGCGGGCCTCGTCGACGTAGCCCTGCAGTCGCTGCCGCGCCTCGTCCATCGCGGGGTGGGCGCGCAGCAGGGCGAGGGCCTCGGCGTGCAGGGCGTCGTCGGTGAGGTCGGCGTGGAGCAGCTCGCGCAGCCGGGCGCTCTCGTCGTCGGTGCCGGCCAGCACCAGCAGCACGGGCAGGGTCCGGACGCCCTCGCGCAGGTCGGTGCCGGGCGTCTTGCCCGACGCCGCCGAGTCGCTGGTGATGTCGATGAGGTCGTCGGACAGCTGGAAGGCGACCCCGAAGACCTCGCCGTAGCGCGCGACGGTCTCGACGTCGGCGGGCGCGGCACCCGCGGTCATCGCGCCGAGCCGGGCGGAGGTCGACAGCAGCGACGCGGTCTTGTCGGCGATGACCTGCAGGTGGTGGGCGACGGCGTCCTCACCGTCGAGCGGTCCGGCGGTCTCGGAGATCTGACCCTCGACGAGCCGGGCGAAGGTCCGCGACTGCAGGTGGGTGGCCTCTGTGCCGAGCCCGGCCGTGAGGTCGGACGCGCGGGCGAACAGGTAGTCGCCGGTGAGGATCGCGACGGTGTTGGTCCAGCGCGCGTTGGCGCTCTCGGCACCGCGACGTACGAGCGCCTCGTCCATGACGTCGTCGTGGTAGAGCGTCGCGAGGTGGGTGAGCTCGACGACGACGGCGGCGTCGACGACACCAGGAGCGCCCGGGTCACCCAGCTCGGCAGCCAGCAGCGCGAGCAGCGGGCGGACCCGCTTGCCGCCGGCGGCGACGAGGTGGGCGCTGGCCTCGCGCAGCAGCGGGTGGCTGGCTGCGACGACCTCGCGGAGCCGGTCCTCGACGCGTGCGAGGCCGCCCTGCAGCGACGCCGCGAGGACGGGGTCGGCGTCGAGCGCCGCCGCGCCGAGGCTGGTGGTCATGTCAGCGGACGAAGACGGCGGCGTCGTTCGCGAGCTCGAGGACCGACTGCGGGTAGACGCCGAGCACGACGGTGACGGCCAGTCCCGCGGCGATCGCGGCGGCGGTGAGACCGCTCGGGATCGCGACGGTCGGGCCGTCCGGAGCCGGCTCCTGGAAGAACATCAGCACGACGACGCGGGCGTAGAAGAACGCCGTCACCGCGCTCGCGATGACACCGACCACAACGAGCGCAGTCGCACCGCCCTCGGTCGCGGCCTGGAACACCGCGAACTTCGCCATGAAGCCGCTGGTGAGCGGGATGCCGGCGAGCGCGAAGAGCAGCAGCGCAAAGGCCCCGGCGACGACCGGGCTCTTGCGACCGAGGCCCGCCCACTGCGCGAGGTGGGTGGCCTCGCCGCTGCTGTCGCGGACGAGGCTGACGATCGCGAAGCTCGCGATGGTCGTGAAGCCGTAGGTCAGCAGGTAGAACAGCGTGCTCGCGAGACCGGTCTTGTTGACCGCGATGACGCCGACCAAGATGAAGCCGGTGTGGGCGATCGAGGAGTAGGCGAGCATCCGCTTGACGTCGGTCTGCGTCACCGCGAGCACCGCGCCGAGCACCATCGTGAGGATCGCGACCGCCCACATCATCGGGCGCCAGTCCCAGGAGGTGCGCTCGAAGCCGACCTGCAGGACGCGCAGCACGGCGCCGAAGGCGGCGACCTTGGTGCACGCCGCCATGAGGGCGGTGACCGGCGTCGGAGCGCCCTGGTAGACGTCGGGCGTCCATGCCTGGAAGGGCACCGCGCCGACCTTGAAGAGCAGGCCGACGACGAGCATCGCGAGGCCGAGGTAGAGGAGCAGGTCGTTGCTGGAGGCGACCCCGGTGGCGTCGAAGACATCGCCGAGGTCGACGCTGCCGGCGTAGCCGTAGATGAGCGCGACGCCGTAGAGGAAGAAGGCGGAGGAGAACGCGCCGAGCAGGAAGTACTTCACCGCGGCCTCCTGCGACAGCAGGCGGCGACGGCGGGCCAGCCCGCACATCAGGTAGAGCGGCAGCGACAGGACCTCGAGCGCGACGAACATCAGCAGCAGGTTGTTGCAGGCGGGGAAGAGCATCATGCCGCCGAGCGCGAACATCGCGAGCGGGTAGATCTCGGTCTGGACCGTGCCGCTCTCCGACAGCGCGACGTCCTCGCGGCTGCCCGGCAGGACCGCTGCCTTGGCGACGACGGCGCCACCGGAGCTGTCGAGGCGCTGCTCGGCGAGCAGCATGATGCCGGCGAGGCCGAGCACCGCGAGGGTGGCCTGTAGGAACAGCGTCGGGCCGTCGACGGCGATGGCGGCCTCGGCGGTGAGCTCACCGGCGCCGCCCTCACCGGTGCGGTCGCCCCAGAGCAGGACGACGGCCACGAAGGACCCGACCAGACCCGCGGCGGCGACGGCGAGCTGCAGGGCGCGCCGCTGGGCGGCGGGGGCGATGGCCTCGACGAGCACGCCGATCACGGCGGCGCCGAAGACGAGGAGCATCGGCGCCAGCGCCGCGTAGGCGATGGAGGGCGACTGGATGTCGTCGATCACGGTTGCCTACTTGCTCTCGGTCGCGACGGGGGCGGCGTCGGTCGGCGCGGGGTCCTCCACGCCGACGTCCTGCTGCAGCGTCGCGTTGACGGCGGGGGTGATGACGTCGAGCAGTGGCTTCGGGTAAAAGCCGAGGAAGATCATCATGGCGATGAGGGGCGCGACAGCGGCGACCTCACGGAAGCGCAGGTCCTTGACCTTCTCCTTGACGATCCCCGCGGGGAGCTCGAGCGGGCCCTGCATCGTCTGCTGGTAGGCCAGCAGGATGTAGAGCGCGGCGAGGATGATGCCGAGCGTCGCGAGCACGGCCGCCACCGGGTAGGTGGTGAAGGTGCCGACGAGCACGAGGAACTCGCTGATGAAGGTCGACAGCCCCGGCAGCGCCAGCGAGGACAGGCCGGCGACGAAGAACAGGCCGCCGAGCACCGGAGTGATCGACGCGACGCCGGAGTAGTGCTCCTTGTTGCGCGACTTGCCGCGGGCGATGAGGAAGCCGACGACGAGGAACAGCGCGCCCGTCGACAGGCCGTGGTTGACCATGTAGAGGACCGCGCCGGTGCCGGCCTGCGACGTGAAGGCGAAGCAGCCCAGCCCGATGAAGCCGAAGTGGGCGACCGAGGTGTAGGACACCAGCCGCTTGAGGTCGGTCTGGCCCATTGCGAGCAGCGCGCCGTAGAGCACGCCGATCACGCACAGCGCGATGATGTAGGGGCCGAGCTCGCGGGCGGCGTCGGGGAACAGCGGCAGGCAGTAGCGCAGGAAGCCGAAGGTCCCGACCTTGTCGAGGATGCCGACGAGCAGGACCGCGCCGCCGACAGGTGCCTCGGCACCGGCGTCGGGCAGCCAGGTGTGGAAGGGCCACAGCGGTGCCTTGATGGCGAAGGCGATGAAGAAGCCGGAGAACAGCGCGATCTGCAGCGGCGTGGACATCTCCAGCTGGGTAAGCGCCTCGAAGTTGAACGTGCCCTCGCCCTGGTCGGCGGAGACGACGTAGAGCCCGATGACCGACGCCAGCATGAGCAGGCCGCCGACGAGGCTGTAGAGCAGGAACTTCACGGCGGCGTAGGAGCGCTGCGGGCCGCCGTACTGCCCGATGAGGAAGTACATCGGGATGAGCATCGCCTCGAAGAAGACGTAGAACAGGAAGACGTCGGTCGCCGCGAAGACGCCGATCATCATCGTCTCGAGGATGAGCAGCAGCGCGAAGAAGGTCTTGACGCTGCGCTTGCGGGGCGAGGCGGAGCCGTCGTCGTTCGGCGTCGGGTCGGCGTCGTCCCAGCTCGCGAGCAGCACGACGGGGACCAGCACCGCGACCAGCGCGATGAGCACCAGCGCGATGCCGTCAGCACCGACGGCGTACTGCACGCCGAAGGTGGGGATCCAGTCCTTCTCCTGCACGAACTGGAAGCGCTCGCCGTTGGGCTCGAAGGCCGCGCACATCGCGATCGTCATGCCGAGCACGACGAGCGAGGTGCCGAGGGCGACCTGCTTGACCAGCTCGTCGCGGCCCTTCGGGACGAGCGCGATCAGCAGCGCACCGACCAGCGGCGTGATGCCGAGGATCGTGAGCCAGGGGGTGCCGGTCATGCGCCGATCCTCACCACGAGCAGGGCGCCGGCGATGAGCAGGGCGCCTGCGAAGACGGACAGGGCGTAGGAGCGCACGAAGCCGGTCTGCAGTCTGCGCAGCCGGCCGGAGGCGCCGCCGACAGCGGCCGCGAGGCCGTTGACCGCACCGTCGATGCCCTTGTTGTCGACGTAGACCAGGGCCCGGGTGAGGTACTGCCCGGGGCGCATGAGGACGGCCTCGTTGAGGGCGTCGAGGTAGAGGTTGTTGCGGGCCGCCGTGGTGAGCGGGCCGACGGCGACCGGCGGGGTCGTCGGGACCGGCTTGGTGGCGTACTGGAACCAGGCGAGCGCAACGCCGATGCCGGCGACCGTGGTCGCGAGGATCGAGACGACGATCGGCGCGAGGACGTGGTCGACCGCCTCGGTGCCCGTGATCGGCGCGAGCCAGCCCTGCAGGTCGACGACGTTGACGAGCACGAAGCCGAGCACGATCGCCCCGACGGCGAGGATGCCCATCGGGACCGTCATGACCTTCGGCGACTCGTGCGGGTGGACGTCGGGCGTCCAGCGCTTCTCCCCGAAGAACGTCATGGTCCACAGCCGCGTCATGTAGAAGGCGGTAAGGCCGGCGCCCAGCAGCGCGATGCCGCCGAAGACCCACCCGCGGGTGCCGCCCTGGTCGAGGGCGTGCTCGATGATGAGGTCCTTGGAGAAGAAGCCGGCGGTGAGCGGGAAGCCGATGATGGCGAGGTAGCCCGCCGTCATGCAGGCGAAGGTCACCGGCATCTCCTTGCGGAGCGCACCGAAGCGGCGGATGTCGACCTGGTCGTTCATGCCATGCATGACCGATCCGGCCGACAGGAACATGCAGGCCTTGAAGAAGCCGTGGGTGAGCAGGTGCAGGATCGCCACCGCGCCCGCGCCGGGGATCCCGACCGCGAGGAACATGTAGCCGATCTGGCTCACCGTGGAGTAGGCCAGCACCTTCTTGATGTCGTCGTAGACGCAGCCGATGATGCAGCCGATCAGCAGTGTGATCGCGCCGATGATGCTGACGACGAGCGCGGCGTCGGGGGTCTGCAGGTAGATCGGCGTGGAGCGGGCGATGAGGTAGACGCCGGCGGTGACCATGGTTGCCGCGTGGATGAGGGCGGAGACCGGGGTCGGGCCCTCCATCGCGTCGGGCAGCCAGGTGTGGAGCGGGAACTGCCCCGACTTGCCGCAGGCGCCGAGCAGCAGCAGCAGGCCGACGGCGGTCGCGGTGCCGCCGGCGAGGACGCCCTCCTCGGCGGCGCTGAAGACGCCGAGGAAGTCGGTGGTGCCGAGCGCCGCGAACAGCACCATGATCGCGAGCGACAGCCCGACGTCACCGACGCGGTTGGCGATGAAGGCCTTCTTGGCCGCCGTCGCCGCCGACGGCTTGGTGAAGTAGAAGGCGATGAGCAGGTACGACGCGAGGCCGACGCCCTCCCACCCGACGTAGAGCGCGAGGAAGCTGTCGCCGAGGACGAGCAGCAGCATCGCGGCCACGAACAAGTTGAGGTAGGCGAAGAACTGCCGCTTGCGCGGGTCGTGCCCCATGTAACCGAGCGAGTAGACGTGAATGAGGAAGCCCACGCCGGTGATGAGCAGCACGAAGGTCGCGGACAGCGGGTCGTAGAGCAGACCGGCGTCCACGTTGAACCCGTTGACCGGGATCCACGAGAACAGCGTGCGCTGCACCGAGCGCTCACCGGCTGCCTCGCCGGTGAGGGCGAAGAAGCTGATCAGGCCGTAGACGAAGGCCGAGCCCGTCATCGCGCAGGCGAGGTAGGGGCCCCACGAGTCGGTGCGGCGACCGCCGAGCAGCAGCACGGCCGCACCGAGCAGCGGCAGCGCGATGAGCAGCCAGAGCAGCTCGAAGCTGCCGGTCGCGGCGACGTAGCGGGTCGTCACCTCGACGGCCTCGCCCTCGGCGAGCACGCTGAGCGCGCTCACCGGGAGCACCGGTTCGGGTCAGGCACGGGTCGTCCTCGTCTCGTGCGGCCCAGGGTCAGGAGGGCCGGTGATGGGGCTAGTACTTGAGCAGGTTGGCGTCGTCGACGGACGCCGAGCGGCGGGTGCGGAAGATGCTCATGATGATCGCGAGGCCCACGACCACCTCCGCCGCAGCGACGACCATCACGAAGAAGGCCATGATCTGGCCCTCGAGCGAACCGTTGATGCGACTGAAGGTGACCAGAGTGAGGTTGACGCTGTTGAGCATCAGCTCCACGCACATGAAGACCAGGATCGCGTTGCGCCGGGTCAGCACACCGACGGCGCCGATCGTGAACAGCAGCGCCGCGAGGACCAGGTAGTAGCTGGGGCTCATCCGTGCACCACCGGTCCCTGGGGCTCCTCGGTCAGCGTGGGGCTCACCGAGCCGGGGGCGGTGCTGCCGTCGGGCAGCAGCGCGCCGATGGCGGTGTTGTCACCGAGGGCGAAGACGCCCGGTCCGGGCAGAGGGTGCGGGTGGCCGCTGGCGAAGCGGGCGCGGGCCCGCTCGCGCTGGGTCAGCGCCGCGACGCCGACCTTCTCCTTGTGGGCGAGCACCATCGCGCCGAGCGCGGCAGTGATGAGCAGCGCCGAGGTGACCTCGAAGGCGAAGACGTACTTGGTGAACAGCAGCCGGGCGATGCCGACGACGTTGCCGTCCTGGTTGGCCTCGGTGAGGCCCGCGCCGTCGCCGTCGACCGCGCTGCCGACCGCGCCCATGAGCAGCAGGCCGAAGCCGATGCCCACGACGAAGGTCGCGACCCGCTGGCCGCGCAGCGTCTCGACGAGCGAGTCCGCCGAATCGACGCCGACGAGCATGAGGACGAACAGGAACAGCATGAGGATCGCGCCGGTGTAGACGATGACCTGCACCGCGGCGAGGAACGGCGCGTCCTGCACGGCGTAGAGGCCGGCGAGCGACAGCATCACCGCGGCCAGGAACAGCGCGGCGTGCACGGCGTTGCGCGAGAGCACCATCGCGGCGGCCGCGATGACGCACAGCGGGCCGAGCACCCAGAAGGTGATCGCCTCGCCGGTGGAGGCGGCGGCCAGCACGTCGGCCGTGACAGCTCCGGTCACTGGTCGCCTCCCGCGCCCACGTAGTAGTCGGTGTCGGAGTCGCCGAGCCGCATGGGGTGCGGCGGCTGCTCCATGCCCGGCAGCAGCGGGGCCATCAGCTGCTCCTTGGTGAAGATCAGCGCGGTGCGGCTGTCGTCAGCGAGCTCGAACTCGTTGGTCATCGTCAGCGACCGGGTCGGGCACGCCTCGATGCACAGGCCGCAGAAGATGCAGCGCAGGTAGTTGATCTGGTAGACGGCGGCGTAGCGCTCACCGGGCGAGAAGCGCCGCTCGTCGGTGTTGTCGGCACCCTCGACGTAGATCGCGTCGGCCGGGCAGGCCCACGCGCAGAGCTCGCAGCCGATGCACTTCTCGAGGCCGTCCGGGTGTCGGTTGAGGACGTGGCGGCCGTGGTAGCGCGGCGCCGTGACCTTCTTGACCTCGGGGTACTCCTCGGTGGTCTTCTCCTTGAACATGGCGCCGAAGGTCACGCCGAACCCCTTCACGGGGTCGAACAGGCTAGCCACGGTCCACCTCCTCCTCGGGACGTGCGGGCGCGCCGGACGTGACCGCGGCCTGCTGCAGCGATCGCGGCGTGGGCGGCACGACGAGGTCGAGCGGCGGTGTCGGGAAGCCGCCCTGGTCGAGCGGCACGAGGCCCTCCTCGGGGGTGGGCTCCACGACGGGGGGCTTCTGCGGGATGAGGTAGAAGATCGCGAGCAGCACGGCGAACGCGGCCAGGATGTAGAAGACCCGGGTGCGCCCGTCGGGCACCTCCTCGGTCAGCGTGCGGATCGCCGCGACGAGCAGGATCCAGACGAGGCTGACCGGGATGAGGACCTTCCACCCGAGCTTCATGAACTGGTCGTAGCGCATCCGGGGCAGGGTCCCGCGCAGCCAGATGAACAGGAAGATGAAGCCGATGACCTTGAGCAGGAACCACACCATCGGGAACCAGCCCTCGCTCATCCACTCGACGCGGCTGAACGGGAACGGCGCGCGCCAGCCGCCGAGGAACATCGTGGTCGCGAGCGCGGAGACCGTGACGATGTTGATGTACTCGGCGAGGAAGAACATCGCGAACTTCAGCGAGGTGTACTCGGTGTGGAAGCCACCGACGAGCTCCGACTCGGCCTCGGGGAGGTCGAAGGGCGCGCGGTTGGTCTCACCGACCATCGCGATGAGGTAGATGACGAACGACACCGGCAGCGTGATGGCGTACCACTTGTCGGCCTGGCCGTCGACGATGTCGGCGGTCGACAGCGACCCGGCGTAGAGGAACACCGCGACGAACGACAGGCCCATCGCCACTTCGTAGGAGATGACCTGCGCCGCAGAGCGCAGCCCGCCGAGCAGCGGGTAGACCGAGCCGCTGGACCAGCCGGCGAGCACGATGCCGAAGACGCCGACGCTCGAGCAGGCGAGCACGAACAGCACACCGATCGGCAGGTCGGTCAGCTGCAGCGAGGTCTGCTCGCCGGCGATCGACACCTCGGGCCCGAACGGGATGACCGAGAAGGCGAGGAAGGCGGGGACGGCGGAGACGATCGGTGCGAGGACGTAGACCGGCTTGTCGGCCAGCGCCGGGATGATCTCCTCCTTGAACGCCAGCTTGATGCCGTCGGCCAGGGACTGGAGGTAGCCGCGCGGGCCGACCCGGTTGGGGCCGACGCGCATCTGCATCCAGGCGACGACCTTGCGCTCGAAGACGATCGAGAACAGCGTCAGCAGGACCAGCAGGACGAAGACGAACAGCACCTTGCCGATGGTCAGCCAGAGCGGCTCGTTGCCGAGGCTCGTCACGGTGTCGTTCACGCCTGGCCCTCCCCGTCGGTCTGGTCGGCGACCGCGTCCTGCACGTCGCTGGCGGCCTCGCCGGACGGGTCGGTGTCGGTCGGGACCATCCGCTCCTCGGCCTCGCTCATCGGGCTGCTCGGCGGCGGCACCGGGCCACCCGGGCCCTCGATCGCAACGACGTCGCCACCGACGGCCGACAGGTCGCGGCGGACCGCGGCGTCGTCGAGCCGGGTCGGGACCCACACGACGCGGTCGGGCAGGTCGGCGACGACCAGCGGCAGCTGCAGCGCGCCGCGCTCGGTCGTCACGGTCACGAGGTCGCCCTGCGCCGCGCCGATCTCGGCGGCGGTCGCCGCGGACAGGTGCAGCCGCGGCCGCTTGGCCGTGCCGGCGAGGAACGGCTCGCCGTCGAGCAGCGAGCCGTCGTCGAGCAGCCAGTGCCAAGTCGCGAGGACCGCCTGACCGGCGATGGGCGACGGGGCCTCACCAGCGGAGTACGACGGGACCGCCGGGGCGCTCGCGCGCACGCCGAGCCGGCCGATCTCCGCGCGGGCCGCCGCGACGTCGGGCAGCCCGAGCGGGCGGTCCATCTCGTCGGCGAGCACGTGGAGCACGCGCACGTCGGGCAGCGCGCCCGAGGTCTGCAGCACGGCCTCGAACGGGCGGGCGCGGCCCTCCCAGTCGAGGAAGGTGCCGGCCTTCTCGACCACCGCGGCCACCGGCAGCACCACGTCGGCGCGGTCGGTCACGGGCGAACGGCGGATCTCGAGGCTGACGAGGAACGACGCCTTGTCGAGCGCGTCGAGGGCGAGCAGCGGGTCGCGGACGTCGGCCGGGTCGACCCCGCCGACGACGAGCGCGTCGAGCTCGCCGTCGCGCACGGCGGTGAGGATCGCCTCGAGGTCGCGGCCGGGCTCGGTCGGCAGCGGGCCCCACAGGGCCTCGATGTCGGCAGCCTGGTCGAGGGTGCGACCACCGGGCAGCAGCGTCGGCAGCGCACCGGCGTCGACGGCACCGCGCTCACCGGCGCGGCGCGGGACCCAGGCGAGCTTGGCGCCGGTGCGGGCCGCCAGCGCGGCGGCGGCGGACAGCGCCCCGGGGGCGGTCGCGAGGCGCTCGCCGACGAGCACGACGGCACCCGGCTGCGACAGCGCGGTCACGACGTCGGCGTCGAGGCCGGCCAGTGCGGCGGCCTCGGTGCCGGGCACCGTGGAGAGCAGCGTCGCACCGGTCTTCGTCGTACCCGGGGTGGCGAAGGGCGCCACGGCCCAGACCTTGGTCGTGCCGGCGAGCGCGGCCTTGCGCACCCGCAGGAACAGGATCGGCGACTCCTCCTCGAGCTCGAGCCCCGCGACGAGGACGGCCGGCGCGGCCTCCACGTCGGCGTAGGTCGTCTCGAGGTAGCGCCCGGCGACCGAGGACGCGAGGAAGTCGAGCTCCTCGGTGGTCCCCGGGCGGGTGCGGGCGTCGATGTCGTGGGTGCCGAGGGCGACGCGAGCGAACTTCGCGTAGGCGTAGGCGTCCTCGACGGTGACTCGGCCGCCGGGCAGGACCGCGGCGCCCTTGCCCTCGCGGGCCATCGTCAGGCCGCGGGCCGCGACGTCGAGCGCCTCGGTCCAGGACGCGGGCCGCAGCCGGCCGGTGTCGTAGTCGCGCACGAGCGGGCCGGCGATGCGGTCGGGCTGGGTGGCGTAGGTGAAGCCCCACCGGCCCTTGTCGCAGTTCCACTCCTCGTTGACCTGCGGGTCGTCGCCGGCGAGGCGGCGCAGGACCTTGCCGCGGCGGTGGTCGGTGCGCAGCGCGCAGCCGGCCGCGCAGTGCTCGCAGACCATCGGCGAGGAGACGAGGTCGAAGGGGCGGGCGCGGAAGCGGTAGGCCGCGCCGGTGAGCGCGCCGACCGGGCAGATCTGCACGGTGTTGCCGGAGAAGTAGCTCTCGAACGGCGTGTCGGTGTAGATCGCGACCTGCTGCAGCGCACCGCGCTCGAACAGCTCGATGAAGGGGTCACCGGCGATCTGCTGGCTGAAGCGGGTGCAGCGGGCACAGAGGACGCAGCGCTCGCGGTCGAGCAGGACCTGCGTCGAGATGGCGATCGGCTTGGGGTAGGTGCGCTTGACGTCGTGGAAGCGCGACTCGCTGCCGCCGTGGCTCATCGCCTGGTTCTGCAGCGGGCACTCGCCGCCCTTGTCGCAGACCGGGCAGTCGAGCGGGTGGTTGATGAGCAGCAGCTCGAGGGTGCCCTTCTGGGCCTTCTCGGCGACCGGGCTGGTCAGCTGGGTCTTGACGACCATGCCCTCGGTGACCGTCGTCGTGCAGGACGCGAGCGGCTTGCGCTGCCCCTCGACCTCGACGATGCACTGGCGGCACGCGCCGACCGGGTCGAGCAGCGGGTGGTCGCAGAAGCGCGGGATCTGGATCCCGACGAGCTCGGCGGCGCGGATGACGAGGGTGCCCTTGGGGACGCTCACCTCGAAGCCGTCGATGGTCAGGCTGACCAGGTCGGTCGTCGTCGTGATGTCCTGCGTCGCGGTCATGCAGTGGCTCCGGCGAAGATGGTCGAGGCCACCGGGTCGAAGGGGCAGCCGCGCCCGGTGATGTGGGCGAGGAACTCGTCGCGGAAGTACTGCACACCCGACACGATCGGGCTGGTCGCGCCGTCGCCGAGGGCGCAGAAGGACCGGCCGAAGATGTTGTCGCAGGTGTCGAGCAGCGTCGCGATGTCCTCCTCGGTGCCGGTGCCGGCCTCGAGGCGCTTGAGGATCTGCACCATCCAGTAGGTGCCCTCGCGGCAGGGCGTGCACTTGCCGCAGGACTCGTGGGCGTAGAACTCGGTCCAGCGCAGCGTGGCGCGAACCACGCAGGTGGTCTCGTCGAAGCACTGCAGGGCCTTGGTGCCGAGCATCGAGCCGGCCGCGGTGACGCCCTCGTAGTCGAGCGGGACGTCGAGGTGCGCGTCGGTGAGGATCGGGGTGGAGGAGCCGCCCGGGGTCCAGAACTTCAGGGTGTGGCCCTCGCGCATGCCACCGCTCATGTCGAGCAGCTCGCGCAGCGTGATGCCGAGCGGGGCCTCGAACTGGCCGGGGTTCTTCACGTGGCCCGACAGCGAGTAGAGCGTGTAGCCCTTGCTCTTCTCGGTGCCCATGCTCGAGAACCACTCGGCGCCGCCGAGCACGATGGAGGGGACCGACGCGATCGACTCGACGTTGTTGACGACGGTCGGGCTCGCGTAGAGGCCGTGCGTCGCGGGGAACGGCGGGCGCAGCCGCGGCTGGCCGCGGTAGCCCTCGAGGGAGTCGAGCAGAGCCGTCTCCTCGCCGCAGATGTAGGCGCCCGCGCCGGAGTGGACGACGACGTCGAGGTCGAAGCCCGAGCCGTGGATGTCCTTGCCGAGGTGGCCGGCGGCGTAGGCATCGGCGACGGCCTGCTGCAGCCGACGGATGACGTGGAGGATCTCGCCGCGCACGTAGATGACGGCGAAGGAGGCACGGATGGCGTACGACGCGATCGCCACCCCCTCGACGAGCACGTGGGGGTTGGACAGCATGAGCGGGGTGTCCTTGCAGGTCCCCGGCTCGGACTCGTCGGCGTTGACGACGAGGTAGTGCGGCTTGCCGTCGCCCTGCGGGATGAAGCCCCACTTCATTCCCGTGGGGAAGCCGGCGCCGCCGCGGCCGCGCAGGCCGGAGTCCTTGACCAGCTGGATGAGCGAGTCCGGCGTCTGGCCGAGGGCCTTCGTCAGGGCGGTGTAGCCGCCGTGGCGGGTGTAGCCGTCGATCGTGAAGGAGTCGGCGTCGTCCCAGTGGCGGGACAGCACGGGGGTCAGCGTCATGACTGCTCCTGGCCCGGGTAGTCGGGTGCGGTGTCGCCGCGGCCCTTCGCGAGCTCGAGGCCGACCAGCGCGGGCGGGCCGGCGTTGACGCCCTCGCCCGCGCGGCCGTCGTTGAAGCCGGCGATGACGCGACTGGCCTGCTTGAAGGTGCACAGCGACGACGGTCCACGGGTGGGCGGCGGCGGGGTGCCGGCGCGGCAGGCGTCGACGAGGTCGCGGGCGGAGGCCGGCGTCTGGTTGTCGTAGAACTCCCAGTTGACCATCATCACCGGCGCGTAGTCGCAGGCCGCGTTGCACTCGAGGTGCTCGAGGCTGACCGTGCCGTCCTCGGTCGTCTCGTTGTGGCCGATGCCGAGGTGGTCCTTCACGGCGGCGAAGATCTCGTCGCCGCCGAGGACCGCGCACAGCGTGTTGGTGCACACACCGACGTGGTAGGTGCCGGCCGGCTTGCGGCGGTACATCGTGTAGAAGGTCGCGACGGCGCCGACCTCGGCCTTGGTGAGGCCGAGCTCCTCGGCGCACAGCGCGATGCCGTCGGGGCTGACGTAGCCCTCCTCCGACTGCACGAGGTGCAGCATCGGCAGCAGCGCCGAGCGGGGCACGGGGTAGCGCGCGATGAGCTCGCGCGCCTCTGCGCGGGTCTTGTCCGTGAGCACTACCTGTCCACTCCGCCCATGACCGGATCGATGCTCGCGACGGCCGCGATGGCGTCGGCGAGCAGAGCGCCTTCGCACATCGCGGAGGTCGCCTGCAGGTTGACGAAGGAGGGGTCGCGGACGTGGACGCGGTAGGGCCGCGTGCCGCCGTCGCTCACCGCGTGGAAGCCCATCTCGCCGCGGGGGGACTCGATCGCGACGTAGACCTGACCGGCCGGGACGCGGAAGCCCTCGGTGACCAGCTTGAAGTGGTGGATCAGGGCCTCCATCGAGGTGCCCATGATCTTCTTCACGTGGTCGAGGGAGTTGCCGAGGCCGTCGCTGCCCAGAGCCAGCTGGGCCGGCCAGCCGACCTTCTTGTCCTCGACCATGACGGGGCCGGGCACCAGCTTGTCGAGCGCCTGCTCGATGATCTTCATCGACTCGCGCATCTCGCGGATCCGGACCCGGAAGCGACCCCACCCGTCGGCGGTGGTCTCCACGGGCACGTCGAAGTCGTAGCCCTCGTAGCCGCAGTAGGGCTCGGTCTTGCGCAGGTCCCAGCCCAGGCCGGCGGCGCGGAGGATCGGTCCGGTCACGCCGAGGGCCAGGCAGCCCTGCAGGTCGAGGTGCGCCACGCCCTGCAGCCGCGCCTGCCAGATGGGGTTGCCGGTCAGCAGGTCGTCGTAGCCGGGGAGGCGCTCGTCGAACAGGGCGAGCAGCTCGCGGATCTTCTCGACCGCACCGGGCGGGAGGTCGGCTGCGACGCCGCCGGGCCGGACGTAGGCGGGGTTCATCCGCTGGCCGGTGATCATCTCGAGCACGTCGAGGACGACCTCGCGCTCGCGGAAGCCGTTGGTCATCGCGGTCAACGCACCGAGCTCCATACCGCCGGTCGCGAGACCGACGAGGTGCGACGCGATGCGCTGCAGCTCCATGACGAGCACCCGGATGACGTTGGCCCGCTCGGGCACCTCGATGCCGAGCAGCTTCTCCACGGCCAGGCAGTAGCCGGTCTCGTTGAAGGCGTTGGCGAGGTAGTCCATGCGCGTCACAAAGGTGACGCCCTGGGTCCACGTGCGGTACTCGAGGTTCTTCTCGATGCCGGTGTGGAGGTAGCCGATGACGGTGCGGGCCTGGGTGACCGTCTCGCCCTCGAGCTCGAGCACGAGGCGGAGCACGCCGTGCGTCGACGGGTGCTGCGGCCCCATGTTGACGACCATGCGCTCGTCCTCGGCGGCCCCCGCGAGGACGGTGTCCCAGTCGCCACCGGTGACGGTGTAGACCGTGCCTTCGGTGGTCTCGCGCGTGCCGGCAGGCGCGGCGTAGGGGTCGGTGGTCGTCACGAGTAGGTCCTCCGCTCGTCGGGCGGCGGGATGGTGGCGCCCTTGTACTCGACCGGCACGCCGCCCAGGGGGTAGTCCTTGCGCTGCGGGTGGCCGTCCCAGTCGTCGGGCATGAGGATGCGGGTCAGCGCCGGGTGGCCGTCGAAGACGATCCCGAAGAAGTCCCACGTCTCGCGCTCGTGGAAGTCGGCCGTCGGGTAGACGTCGCAGACGCTCGCGACATGGGGGTCCTCGACGGTGACGGCGGTCTCGAGGCGCAGCCGGCGGCGGTAGGTCATCGACGTCAGGTGGTAGACGGCGTGCAGCCGAGTCGCCTCGGCGGGGTAGTCGACGCCGGAGACGCTCGAGAGCAGCTCGTAGCGGTGGTTGGGGTCGTCGCGCAGGACCTGGCACACCTCGGCGACCTTGTCGGGGCGCACGTGCAGGGTCAGCTCGCCGCGGTCGACGACGACGCGGGTGATGGCGTCGGAGAAGGCCGGGTAGGCGGCCTCGAGGGCGTCGACGGCCTCGTCGAACCACCCGCCGTAGGGGCGCGGCGTGGAGACGGCTTCCGGCGTACGACGGACCAGGCCTCCGAAGCCGGAGGTGTCACCGCCGAAAGCGGCACCGAACATGTCCTGACCGGCGCGCGGCTCGAGGGGGGCCGTCACTGGGCGTACCGCACGCTGCTCGGGAGCAGGATCTTGGGCTCGTAGCCCGGCAGCTCGCGACGCTTGGCGTTGGCACCGAGCGGCTCGTCCATGATCTTGTCGTGCAGCTTGAGGATCGCGTCGAGCAGCATCTCCGGGCGCGGCGGGCAGCCGGGGAGGTACATGTCGACGGGGATGATGTGGTCGACGCCCTGCACGATCGCGTAGTTGTTGAACATGCCGCCGGAGCTGGCGCACACGCCCATCGCGATGACCCACTTGGGCTCGGGCATCTGGTCGTAGATCTGGCGGACGACGGGCGCCATCTTCTGGCTGACCCGGCCCGCGACGATCATCAGGTCGGCCTGGCGCGGCGAGGCGCGGAAGACCTCCATGCCGAAGCGGGCGAGGTCGTAGCGACCGGCGCCCGACGCCATCATCTCGATGGCGCAGCAGGCGAGGCCGAACGTCGCCGGCCACAGCGAGGACTTGCGCGACCAGTTGACGAGCTTCTCGACGCTCGTCAGCAGGACTCCGCTGGGGAGCTTCTCCTCAAGACCCATGTCAGTCCCACTCCAGACCGCCGCGCCGCCAGACGTAGGCGTACGCGACGAAGACGGTGCCGATGAACAGGACCATCTCGACCAGGCCGAACAGCCCGAGCGAGTTGAAGGTGACGGCCCAGGGGTACAGGAAGATGATCTCGATGTCGAAGACGATGAACAGCATCGCCGTCAGGTAGAACTTGATCGGGAAGCGACCGCCGCCCATGGGCTGCGGGGTCGGCTCGATCCCGCACTCGTAGGCGTCGAGCTTGGCCCGGTTGTAGCGCTTGGGACCGATCAGACCGGCCGCCAGCACCGAGCCCGCCGCGAAGGCGAAGGCCAGCGCGAAGAGCACGAGGATCGGGACGTAGACGTCCATCAGCGGCCGTGCTCCTCTCGGGCGGGACGTGCAGGAAGGCGGGGGGCGACCCGACGGGGCAGCCTACGGGTCGCGGCCGGGTGCGCGACGGGTGGGGTCATGCCGTCAGGCCGCCGGGGCGAGCTTGACCATGCCGTTGATGACCCGGTCGAGGGCGTCCCCGCCGCGCGGGTCGGTGAGGTTGGCGAGCAGCTTGAGCGTGAACTTCATGAGCAGCGGGCGCGGCAGGCCGTACTTCGTCGCCAGCTTCATGACCTGCGGGTTGCCGATGAGGCCGACGAAGACGCGACCGAGCGTGTAGTAGCCGCCGTACTGCGCCTTCATGGCGGCCGGGTAGGCCTCCAGGGCGCGCTCGCGGGCCGGGCCCTCGGCGCGGGCGAGCGCCTGCACGACGACCTCGGCGGCCAACCGGCCGGACTCCAGGGCGTAGGCGATGCCCTCGCCGTTGAACGGGTTGACCGCGCCCGCCGCGTCACCGACGAGCAGCATGCCGTCGCGGTAGTGCGGCTGGCGGTTGAAGCCCATCGGCAGGGCGGCGCCGCGGATCGGGCCGCGCGCGTGCTCCTCGTCGTACTGCCACTCGCTCGGCATCGACGCCGTCCAGCGCGCCATCAGGTCCTTGTAGTTGGTGTCCTGCCAGGCTGTCGTGGTGTTGAGGATGCCGAGGCCGACGTTGGACGTGCCGTCGCCGACGCCGAAGACCCAGCCGTAGCCGGGGAGCAGGTCGCCGTCGGGGGTGCGCAGCTCCAGCCAGGACTCGAGCATGTCGTCGTCGTGGCGGGGGCTCTCGTAGTAGCGCCGCACGGCCACGCCCATCGGGCGGTCGTCGCGCTTGTGGATGCCCTGCGAGAGCGCGAGGCGGGCGCTCACGCCGTCGGCGGCGATGACGACCGGCGCGCGGTAGGTCGTCTCGACCTTGTCGGGCCCGACCTTCGCGGTGACGCCGACGATGCGGCCGTTCTCGACGACCGGGCCGGTCACGGTGCTGAGGGTCTGCAGCCGGGCGCCGGCCTTCTGCGCGGTCTGGGCGAGCAGGTCGTCGAAGTCCAGCCGCGGCCGGACCAGGCCATAGCTCGGGTACGACGCGAGCTCCGGCCAGGGCAGCTCGAGCTTGACGCCGCCGCCGATGATGCGAAGGCCCCGGTTGCGGATGAAGCCGTTGGCGTCGGTGGTGTCGATGCCCATGTCGACGAGGGTCTTGACCGCGCGCGGCGTGAGGCCGTCGCCGCAGACCTTCTCGCGGGGGAAGGCGGTCTTCTCGAGCACGAGGACGTCGAGGCCGGACTGGGCGAGCAGCTGCGCGGCAGCGCTCCCGCCGGGGCCGGCGCCGACGACGACGACGTCCGCGTCCTGCACGGCTGAGGTGGTCACCGGGGCTCCGTTCTGGCGCTTGTGAAAGATTTCACGAGCGCTGTGGTCGAGTGTAGGGGCTGCACGGTGAGGTGGCACTCCCGGTTCGCGCGCGGCCGGGACCTCCTGGGAGGATGGTGGCGTGACCCGCGCGACGCTCGAGAAGGACCCGGCCCAGGTGGCCGCCATGTTCGACGAGGTGGCCGCGCGCTACGACCTCACCAACACCGTGCTGTCGCTCGGCCAGGACCGCGGCTGGCGGGTCGCGGTGCGCTCTGCGCTCGACCTGCGCGCCGGCGAACGGGTCCTCGACCTGGCCGCGGGGACCGCCACCTCCAGCGCCGCGCTCGCCGCGTCGGGCGCGTCGGTGGTCGGCTGCGACTTCAGCCTCGGGATGCTGCGGGTCGGTGCCCGCGCCGGCCACCGGGGGGTGTCGCTGGTCGCCGGTGACGCGCTGCGGCTGCCCTTCGCCGACGCGTCCTTCGACGCGGTGACGATCTCCTTCGGGCTGCGCAACACCGCGGACCGCGTGGTGGCGCTGCAGGAGATGCTGCGGGTGACGCGGCCCGGCGGCCGGCTCGTGGTCTGCGAGTTCAGCCACCCGACGTGGAAGCCGTTCCGCACCGTCTACGTGGAGTACCTCATGAAGGCGCTGCCGGCGGTGGCCTCCCGCGTGAGCAGCGACCCAGCCGCCTACGTCTACCTCGCCGAGTCGATCCGGGCCTGGCCCGCGCAGGCATCGTTGGCCCAGGACCTGCAGCGGGCCGGGTGGGGCGCGGTCGCCTGGCGCGACCTCACCGGCGGCATCGTCGCGCTGCACCGAGCCACTCGCCCCTAGTCGCAGCGCCGAGGGCGAGCGCGGTCTCAGTCGAGGAGGAGCCCGACGGTGAGTAGCACGGCGTAGGCGAGCTGGAGCCTGCCGGTGCCGACCAGGACCGGGACGAGGTCGCGACCGGTCGCGCCCTGCCGGACGCGCTGCAGGGGATCGCGGGCGAGCGGCGCCGCGAGCAGCCCGAGCAGCGCCCAGGGCGTCGCCGCGGTCGCCGCCACGGTGACGACGGCGGCGGACAGCAGCAGACCGGCGTACAGGGTGCGCGTCCGCGCGTCCCCGAGCCGCACCGCGAGGGTGCGCTTGTCGGCGACGACGTCGGTGGGGATGTCGCGCAGGTTGTTGGCGACGAGGATCGCGCAGGCCAGGGCGCCGCAGGAGATCCCGCCGACGACGGAGAGCGCCGTGACGCGCTCGGCCTGGACGTAGGTCGTGCCCGTCACCGCGACGAGCCCGAAGAACACGAACACCGAGACCTCGCCGAGGCCGCGGTAGCCGTAGGGCGAGGCGCCGCCGGTGTAGCCCCAGGCCGCGGCGACGAGCACCACGCCGAGGGGGACGAGCCACAGCGTCGTCAGCAGCGCGAGCACGCCACCGGCGAGCAGCGCGACGCCGATGCTCGCGATCGCCGCGGCCCGGACGGCGGCCGGGGAGGCCGTGCCGGAGCCCACCAGCCGCAGCGGACCGACCCGGTCGGCGTCGGTGCCGCGGACCCCGTCGCTGTAGTCGTTGGCGTAGTTGACGCCGACCTGCAGCGCGAGCGCCACCACGAGGGCGAGCAGCGCGTGCAGCGTACGGACCGCGTCGACGAGCGCCGCAGCGCCCGTGCCCACGAGCACCGGCGCGAGGGCCGCCGGCAGGGTCCGCGGCCGCGCCCCCTCCACCCACTGGGCCGTCGTCGTCATCCGCGCAACCGCATGCGGTCGATCTTGCCCGACGGCAGCAGCGGCAGCGCGTCGACCTCCCTGAGCTCACGGGGGGCGTGGCTGCGCGGCAGTGCGGCCGCGACGTGGTCGCGAGCCTCGTCGAGGCCCAACGGCCCCGACAGGACGACCACGGCCACGACCCGCTGCCCCCACTCCGCGTCGGGGACGCCCACCACGGCGACCGACACGACGCTGGGGTGGTCGGCGAGGGCCGCCTCGACGGCCGCCGGTGGCACCTTCACACCGCCGGTCACCACGACGTCGTCGACCCGACCGGTGACCACGAGCCGACCGTCCACGACCTCGCCGCGGTCGCTCGTCGTGAAGCGGTCACCGTCGAAGTGCGCTGCCGTCAGGTCGGGCCGCAGCCGGTAGCCGCGAGCCACGACCGGTCCGGACAACCGGATCGGCTCCCCCGCCTCGACCCGGACACCTGGGAGCGGCACGCCGTCGTAGACGCACCCGCCGCTGGTCTCGCTCATGCCGTAGGTCGTCACGACCCGCACCCCCGCGTCACGGGCCTGCCTCAGCAGGGCTGCCGGCGCCGCCGCCCCTCCGAGCAGCACCGCGTCGTACGCCGTCAGCGCCGGGCTGCCCAGCAGACGCTGGAGCTGGGTGGGCACCAGCGACACCAGGCGGCGCGGGCCGGTGAGCCGCGCGGTCGCGGCCTCGAAGGCCTCGACGGTCGTGGGCCCCGCGAGCCGGACCGGCTCGGTGCCCGCGACGACCGAGCGGACGAGGACCTGCAGGCCACCCACGCCCGTCGCGGGGATCGCCAGCAGCCACTGGCCTGCTCCGACGACGCTGGCTGCGGCCTCGGCCGACGCCAGGGCGCTCGCAGCCGTGAGCAGCACGCCCTTCGGCTCGCCGGTGGACCCGGAGGTGGGCACGACGAACGCGATGTCGTCGTGCTCCAGGGGCTCGTCCGGACGCATCGACGCGACGACCCGGAGGTCGGTGGTCGTGAGCAGCGGCGGGCCGTGGCCCACAAGCGCTGCCGCGACCGTCGCGAGAGTCGGCTCCGCCGCGAGCACGCCGGGTCGACCTAGAAGTAGTAGGGGTAGGGCGACCAGTCGGGGTCGCGCTTCTCCAGGAAGGCGTCGCGCCCCTCGACCGCCTCGTCGGTCATGTAGGCCAGTCGCGTCGCCTCACCGGCGAACACCTGCTGGCCGACCATCCCGTCGTCCACCGCGTTGAACGCGTACTTGAGCATCCGCTGGGCGGTCGGGCTCTTGCGGCAGACCTCCTGCGCCCACTCGATCGCCACCCTCTCCAGGTCGGCGTGCGGCACCACCTCGTTGACCGCGCCCATCCGGTGCATCTGCTCGGCGGTGTACTCCCGGCCGAGGAAGAAGATCTCGCGGGCGAACTTCTGGCCTACCTGGCGGGCCAGACCGGCGCTGCCGTAGCCCCCGTCGAAGCTGCCGACGTCGGCGTCGGTCTGCTTGAAGCGCGCGTGCTCGGCGCTCGCGATCGTGAGGTCGCAGACCACGTGCAGGCTGTGCCCACCGCCGGCCGCCCACCCGGGGACGACGCAGATGACGACCTTGGGCATGGTCCGGATCAGCCGCTGCACCTCGAGGATGTGCAGCCGGCCGGCCCGCGCCGGGTCGACGCTCTCGGCGGTGTCGCCGGAGGCGTACTGGTAGCCGGCCCGCCCGCGGATCCGCTGGTCGCCGCCGGAGCAGAAGGCCCAGCCGCCGTCGCGGGGTGAGGGGCCGTTGCCGGTGAGGAGCACGCACCCGACGTCCGGGGACATCCGCGCGTGGTCGAGCACCCGGTAGAGCTCGTCGACGGTGCCGGGGCGGAAGGCGTTGCGCACCTCGGGCCGGTCGAAGGCGACGCGGACGACGGCACCCTCGCGGCCGGGGGCGGTGTGGCGGTGGTAGGTCAGGTCCTGGAGGTCCTCGAACCCCGGGACCTCCTGCCACACGGAGGGATCGAACAGCTCTGACACAGTGGCGACCACGACGTCAACACTAGGGGGATGCGGGTGCTGGGCACGACCGGGAGCCACGCCCTGGAGGCCGTGCACGAGGTGCACGTCGTGTCGCTGCCCATGCGCGTCCCCTTCCGCGGCGTCCTGCATCGCGAGGCGGTGCTGCTGGGCGGTCCCGGTGGCTGGGGCGAGTTCGCGCCCTTCCCCGAGTACGGCGACGACGAGTCCGCGCTGTGGCTGGCCGCCGCACTGGAGTCGGTGGCCGGCGACTGGCCCGAGCCGGTCCGCACCGAGGTCCCGGTCAACGCGACCGTCCCGGCGGTGACCGCGGCCGAGGTCGCCGGGGTGCTCTCGCGCTTCGCGGGCTGCACGACCGCCAAGGTCAAGGTCGCCCAGGCGGGGCAGTCGCTCGCCGACGACGTCGCACGGGTCGCCGCCGTGCGCGAGGTCCTCGGCCCGCAGGGCCGGGTGCGCGTCGACGCCAACGGCGCCTGGTCGCTCGACGACGCGGTGCGCGCGGTGACCGCTCTCGCCGCCTTCTCGCTGGAGTACGTCGAGCAGCCCTGCGCCTCCGTCGAGGACCTCGGGCGCCTGCGGGTGCTCCTGGCCCACGGCGGCGTGGACGCGCTGGTCGCCGCGGACGAGAGCGTCCGCCGGGCGGACGACCCGCTGCGGGTCGCCCGCGCCGGGGCGGCCGACCTGCTCGTGCTGAAGGTCGCGCCGCTCGGTGGCGTGCGCCCCGCCCTGCGGATCGCAGAGGAGTGCGGGCTGCCCGTCGTGGTGTCGAGCGCCCTCGACACCTCGGTCGGCATCAGCGCCGGGATCGCGCTCGCGGCGGCACTGCCCGAGCTCCCCTACGCCTGCGGCCTCGCCACGACCAACCTCATGACGGGGGACGTCGTCGAGGCCGGTCTGCTCGACAGCGGGCCCGGCCGGATGCGGGCCGGGGCGGTCGTGCCGGAGCCGGAGCTGCTGGCTCGCTACGCCGCGTCCGCGGACCGGCAGCAGTGGTGGCGGGACCGCCTGGCGCGCTGCACGGCCGTGCTCGCGGCAGACTCGTCGACGTGAACCCGTCCACCGCCCTCGCGCGGGTCCTCGTCGACGAGCTCGTGCGGGGCGGCGTGCGCGAGGCCGTCCTGTGCCCCGGCTCGCGGTCGGCGCCCCTGGCCTTCGCCCTCCACGACGCCGACCGGGACGGGAGGCTGAGGCTGCACGTCCGCATCGACGAGCGGTCCGGAGGCTTCCTCGCCCTCGGGCTGGCCAAGGCCTCCGGCCGACCGGTGCCCGTCGTCACGACGAGCGGCACGGCCACGGCCAACCTGCACCCGGCCGTGCTCGAGGCCGCCCACGCCGCCGTCCCCCTGCTGCTGCTCACCGCCGACCGTCCGCCGGAGCTGCGGGGCACCGGCGCCAACCAGACGGTCGACCAGCTCGGGCTCTACGGCGGGGCCGTCCGGCTCTTCGTGGAGGTGGGCACCCCGGAGCAGCGGACCGGCCAGAACGACTACTGGCGCTCGCTGACCTGTCGCGCCCTCGCGGCCGCCGAGCACGGTCCCGTCCACCTCAACCTCGGCCTGCGCGAACCACTGGTCCCCACGAGCGGTGACTGGGTCGAGCCGCTGGAGGGACGTGCCGACGGCTCGCCCTGGACCGTCGTCGTGCCGGACCGCTCCGTCGGCGTGGCCGACGACCTGCCGGACCGCACCGTCGTGGTGATCGGCGACTGCGCCCCCGAGGTCGGGGCGGCGGCGCTCGAGCTGGCGGCGGCCCGCGGCTTCCCGGTGGTCGCTGAGCCCTCGAGCAGCGCCTGGGGAGATCCCGTGGTGCGCGCCGCAGAGCTGGTGCTCGGCGTCCCGGGCTGGCTGGAGGCGCACCAGCCCCAGCGGGTGCTCGTCGTCGGGCGACCGACGCTGTCGCGCGCCGTGGCTCGACTCGTCGCGTCGGCGCCCGCCGACGTGGTCGCCACCCGCCTTCCCTGGCCCGACCCGGCACGGCAGGCGGCCCGGGTCCTCCCCGGGGTGCCGAGCCCGGGAGCCGGTGCCGCCGTGGACCCGGCCTGGCTCGACGGCTGGTCGGTCGCAGGCCGACGGGCCCGGGACGTGGCTCTGCGGGTGTGGTCGGAGCACGCTGGTGGACAGGCCACAGGCCCGGGCGCCGAGCCGCTGGTGGCCGCCGAAGTGGTGGCGGCCGCGGAGGAGCTGCTGGTGGTCGGGTCGTCCAAGCCTGTGCGGGACCTCTTCCTCGTCGGCGGCCGGGCAGGCCTGCGGGTGCTGGCCAACCGTGGCGCCGCTGGCATCGACGGCACTGTGTCCACCGCCGTCGGCGCTGCCCTGGCGCACGGCCGGCGGACGTTCGCGCTGCTCGGCGACCTGACCTTCCTGCACGATGTGAACGGTCTCGTGATCGGTCCGGACGAGCCGCGCCCCGACCTCACGGTCGTGGTCGTGAACAACGACGGTGGCGCCGTCTTCGGGCTGCTCGAGCAGGGCGCCCCCGAGCACGCGGAGGCCTTCGAGCGGCTCTTCGGCACACCTCACCGCGTGGATCTCGAGGCCCTGTGCGCGGCCACTTGCACGCCGTACGCCCTCGCCTCCTCCCGCGAGCAGCTGCGCGACCTGCTCGACGCCCGTGGGTCCACCGCCGGTCCGAGAGTCGTCGAGGTGCGGACCGACCGGGCCGCAGCCGCTGCCGTGGACCAGCAGGTCCGCAGCGCGGTGGCGGTAGCCCTGACCCCGACGACCTAGCTGCCGTCGGGAGGGCGGGGTCCGCGCCTAGGGCCGCAGGGCCTCGCGCATCGGGACCAGCTTGGCGTCGCTCTCGGCCAGCTCCTGCAGGGGCTGCGAGCCGGCCACCACGCCGCACCCGGCGTAGAGCCTGAGCCTCCTCGGGTCGGAGCCGTCGACCTCGGCGCAGCGCAGCGCGATCCCCCACTCGCCGTCGCCGGATGCGTCGAACCACCCCACCGGCCCTGCGTAGCGCCCACGGTCGAGGCCCTCGATCTCGCGGATCACCTCGAGCGCCACGTCCGTGGGGCTGCCGCAGACGGCGGCGCTCGGGTGCAGCGACGACAGCAGGTCCAGCGACGTCGCGCCGTCGGTGACGACGCCCCGCACATCGCTGGCGAGGTGCATGACGTTGCGCAGCTCGAGCACGAACGGCGCGTCCGGCACCTCGACGTCGGCGCAGTGCAGGCGCAGGGCGTCGACCACCGAGCGCACGCCGTAGCCGTGCTCCTCGACGTCCTTGACCGAGCGCCCGAACGACGAGCGGCGCCGCGCGTCCTGGGTCGCGTCGCCCGATCGCCGCAGCGTGCCGGCAAGCACGCGGGAGGTCGCGACGCCGTCGTCGAGCCGGACCAGCATCTCGGGGGTGGCGCCGATCAGCCGATCGACGGAGAAGGCCCAGCAGTCGGGGTAGTCCCTGGCCAGGCGCCGCAAGGGGTGGCGCACGTCGACCGGCTCGTCGGCATGCGCGTCGAGCGCACGCGCCAGCACGACCTTCTCGAGGTCGCCGGCCACGATCCGCTCCACCGCCTCACCGACCGCGGTCATCCACTGCGCGCCCGTGACCTCACCGTCGGTGAACACCACCGGGGACGGGACCCGCGGTGGAGTGCGGACAGGGTCCGGACCGCCCGCACCGATCTCCGTGCGCCACCACGTGTCGCCACGACGCCCGACGACCACCGCGGGCACGACGACGAC
The DNA here is from genome assembly GCA_030697205.1 of Mycobacteriales bacterium. NCBI lineage: Bacteria > Bacillati > Actinomycetota > Actinomycetes > Mycobacteriales > Mycobacteriales bacterium. The sequence continues at coordinate 13,816 of JAUYQP010000054.1, read as the reverse complement.
CGACGTCCCGCGGCTCGGGTCGAAGGCGAAGGACCCGAACGCCAGCAAGCCGGTGCCGGGCACGCCGACCTCGTCGAGGACAGTGGTCCGCGCCACGAGTGCGTCCCACCAGGTCTGCGCCTCGGTGAACGACCCCGCTCCGGTCAGCTCGAGCCGGGCGGCCTCGCCCCAGCCGACGAGCCCCGCGCCGTCCTGGACCCACGCGAGCGCACCGGCCTCGGGGAGCAGGTCGAGCAGGTGCTCCGGCCGGTCCGCGGCCGCCATCGGCACGGTGGAGACCGCGAGCGCGGTGGTCTCCGCGGTCATGGACATACCCCAGGGTAGGCACGAAGCACGGCGCCCGCGCGTCGCCGGGTCAGGCGAGCCGGCCCGGCGTCACCCGGCCGACGGCGAGTCAGGCCCGGCGGTGGACGAGACGACCCGCGAGCACGGTGGCGAGGCACCGCCCGGCGCCGTGCTCGACCAGCGCGGCCGCCGCCGCGTCGAGGAGCGCGGCGCCGACCCGATCGCCGTCGCCCGAGGCACCGCCGAGCTCCAGGTGGCCCGCCACGTCGACGACCGTGAGGTCCGCCCGACGGCCCGGGGAGAGGGTCCCGGCCTCGACACCGAGTACTGCAGCACCGCCGCTGGTCAGCGCGACGAGCAGCGCGGTCGCCGAGTGCTCCAGGCCCTGTCGCGCAGCGAGGTCGCGACAGGCCCTCGCCTCGGCGAGCATGTCGAGGTCGGGGCACGACGCGAGCGACTCGGTGCCGAGCGCGACCGGGGTGCCGTCGTCGAGCAGCCGGGCGACCGGCCTCTCCGGAAGGCCGAGGAGGGCGTCGCTGCGCGTCCGGAGCACGACCGGTGATCGAGGCGAGGGCGGCTCCGGCGCGAGGGGGCACGACGTGACCTCCCCGGACCGCCACGACCGACCGGCGAGCCCACCCGCCGGTGCACCCGCCGTTGCACCCGCGACCCCGCCGACGCCGAGGTCCCCGACGCAGGTGGTGCCGGTCCGCAGCGCCGCGTGGACCGAGCCCCGGGCCTCGACCGCCCGCTCGTCGGGTCCCATCGCCGCGGCTCGCTGCTCGACGCGGGCGCGCCAGGACGCGACCGATGCCGCGTCCAGGGCCGCGTCCGGGGCCAGGTGGGCCAGGTCGCTGAAGGACGGACCGAGGGCCAGGTGGGTGTGGGCGTTGACCAGCCCGGGGAGCAGCACGCCGCGCCACCTGCGCACCCGCGCCCTCTCGCCTGCGCGTCGTACGACGTCGGCACGTGGGCCCACGTCCACCACCAGCGCGTCCACGACGAGGACGGCCCCATCGCGGAGCGGCGCGCCGCTCATGGGGAGCACCACGTCGGCGCAGTGCACGGTGGCGGTCACGCGGGCATCCTCCCGGGCCGCCCCGCGGCCGCGCTGGCAGGCCTGACCAGCGGGACTCCGCGGACGACAGGGGGCAGGAGCGGCGATAGCGTGCGGCCATCCGACGGAGGTGGAACACGTTGCAGTTCACGATGGCGATCGCGATGACCGACCCGACCCACTACGCCGCGCTCGCGCGGACCGCGGAGGAGGTGGGGTTCGCGCAGGTCGCGGTGCCGGACAGCATCTTCTGGTCCGAGCAGGTCAGCGACAGCTACCCCTACACCGCTGACGGTGCGCGGATGTGGACGCAGGACACCCCTTTCGTCGACCCGTTCGTCGCGGTCGGGGCGATGGCGTCGGTGACCGAGCGGATCCGCTTCTGCACCCACGTCATCAAGGTGGCTGTCCGCAACCCGGTGCTGCTCGCCAAGCAGGTCCAGTCGGCCGCGGTGCTGTCCGGCGGCCGCTTCACCTTCGGGGCCGGCGTGGGCTGGCTCAAGGAGGAGTTCGAGTGGTGCGGCCAGACCTTCGAGGGCCGCGGGAAGTACACCGACGAGTCGCTCGAAGCCGTCCTCGCGATCCTGTCCGGCGACTGGGCGGAGATGTCCGGCGAGCGGGTGGCCTTCGGGCGGATCCGCATGGCGCCGGCGCCGCCCTCACAGGTGCCGGTCTACATCGGCGGGCACACCCCGATCGCGCTGCGTCGCACCGTGCGCTTCGGGCAGGGCTGGACCAGCGCGATGATGGGGTACGACGAAGCGCGCTCGGTCATCACCGAGCTGTCGTCGATGCTCGAGGCCGCGGGTCGCTCGACCGAGGGCTTCACCTTCCAGCTGGCGTCGTCGGACCGCTTCGGGCTCGACGGCTACCGCGACCTGGCGTCCATCGGGGTGACCGACATCGTCACGATCCCCTGGCTGTTCTACGGCGTGCCGCTCGACGGGCCGCTCGAGGCCAAGCAGGACGGCATCCGGCAGTTCGCCGCCGACGTCATCCAGAAGTGGTGAGCGAGCACCCGGCCCGGGCTGCCGCGCTCGCCTCGCGCGCGGCGGTGGAGGCCAAGGACAAGGCGGCCTGGCTGGCGCTCTGGGCCGAGGACGGCGTGATCCAGGACCCTGTGGGCGTCTCGCCGCTCGACCCGACCGGGCTCGGCCACCGGGGCGCTGCGGCGCGCGAGGCCTTCTGGGAGTCCAACATCGCGGGCACCGGGATCACCTTCGACATCCGCGACTCGCACGCGGCCGGCGACGAGTGCGCCAACGTCGTGTCGCTGTCGCTCGACCTCGGCGGCGGCGCGTCGGCGGTGTGCGACTGCGTGATCGTCTACAAGGTCGACGGCGACGGGAAGCTGCTGTCGCTGCGGGCCTTCTGGGAGTACGAACGGATGATGGCCACCCTCACTACGTCCTAGCAACTCAGGAGATGCCCACGCTCAGCGGTTATGACGCAAGGGAGGGTGCGGGGGCAGGGGTCAGGGGGGCAGCGAGGGGGAGGCGGACGCGGAAGGACGCACCCTCACCGGGGGTGGTCTGCAGGTCGACCGACCCGCCGTGGGCGGTGACGATCGCCGAGACGATCGACAGCCCGAGGCCGCTGCCGCCGACACCGTCGGAGCGGGTGCGCGAGGAGTCGGCCCGGTAGAAGCGCTCGAAGACGCGTTCGGCGTCGGCCGCGGACAGGCCCGGGCCGTCGTCGGCGACCTCGAGGACGGCGACGCAGGTGCCGGGCGCGCGCGTCGCACCGACCCGCACCGTGACGTGCGCGTCGGGAGGGGTGTAGGCCAGCGCGTTGCTCACCAGGTTGGCGAGCACCTGGCGAAGCGCACCCTCGTCGCCGACGACCAGGGGCGCCACCGAGCCCACGACGTCGAGGGTGACGGTGCGACCGCCGGCGACGGCCGCGGCGTCGTGGACCGCGTCTGTCGCGAGCTGCAGCAGGTCGACCGGCCCGCTCTCCAGGGGCCGCTGCTGGTCGAGTCGCGCGAGCTGCAGCAGGTCCTCGACGAGCGAGGCCATCCGCACGGACTCGTCCTCGATACGGGACATGACCCGTGCGACATCGGCGTCGGAGGAGACGGCGCCCTGGCGGTAGAGCTCGGCGAAGCCGCGGATCGACGTGAGCGGTGTCCGCAGCTCGTGGGAGGCGTCCGCGGCGAAGCGACGCAGCCGGGCCTCCGACGCCGCACGGGTCGCGAAGGCCGACTGGACCTGCTCGACCATCTCGTTGAACGAGCGCGAGAGCGAACCCACCTCGGTGCGCGGGTCCCGGGCCGGCACCCGCCGGGTGAGGTCTCCGGCAGCCACTGCGGCGGCCGCCTCCTCGACCTCGACCAGCGGCCGCAGGGAGCGCTGCACCAGCAGGTAGCCCGCGCCCGCGACGAGGACCAGCACGACCAGCCCTACGCCGAGCTCGAGCGCGACGAGCCGTCTCGTCGTACCCCTCACGTCTCCGAGGTCGGCGGCGTAGACCACCCCGGCGACGCGCGGGAAGGCGTTGAGCGACAACGGGCGTACGACGATGCGCCACTGCCCGTCTCCGGAGGAGTCGGGCACCGTCGTCGGCCCCTGCCGCCCGGCGCCGGCGAGGTCACCGAGGTCAGGGGCGCCGTCGCGGCCGGTGTCGCCGAGCACCCCGACGAGGTCACCGCCGGCGTCCACCGCACCGATCCAGAACCGCCCGGGCGGACCGCCGCGCCCCCCGCGGCCACCCCGTCCCATCTGGCCGTCGCCCAGTGCACCCCGCTGGGCCTGCTCGACGAGCTGGGCGTCGACCCGGCCGACGAGGTAGCCGTTGAGCGACGACGCCGCGGCAGCGCCCGCCGCGAGCAGGCCGACACCGGAAAGGACGACGAGCAGGACGGTGAGGCGGACCCGCAGCGGCAGTGCCTCCGCGACTCCCCGGCGACGGGCCGTGACCGTCACCGGGGCAGGCGCAGCACGTAGCCGACACCGCGCAGGGTGTGCAGCAGCCGCGGTTCGGTGGTGTCGAGCTTGCGGCGCAGGTAGCTGACGTAGGACTCGACGACGTTGACGTCACCGCCGAAGTCGTAGTGCCAGACGTGGTCGAGGATCTGCGGTTTGGACAGCACCTTGCCTGCGTTGGCCATGAAGTAGCGCAGCAGCGTGAACTCCGTCGGGGACAGCCCGACCAGCTCGCCGTTCTTCCACACCTCGTGGGTGTCCTCGTCGAGCTCGATGTCGGCGAAGACCAGGGTCGTCGAGGGCGCGCCGGCCGCGCCGGCCTCGACGCGGCGCAGGATCGCGCGGATGCGGGCCAGCACCTCGTCGAGACTGAAGGGCTTGGTGACGTAGTCGTCGCCGCCCAGCGTCAGTCCCATCACCTTGTCCTCGGTGGCGTCGCAGGCGGTGAGGAAGAGCACCGGCACCCGGGCCCCCTCGCCGCGCAGCCGCCGGACCAGCTCGAAGCCGTCCATGCCCGGCATCATCACGTCGAGCAGCGCAACGTCGGGCCGGAAGGTCCGTGCGGTGGTGAGCGCCTCCTGCCCGTTGGTAGCCGTCGCCACCTCGAAGCCCGCGAAGCGCAGGCTCGCCGAGAGCAGCTCGACGATGTTGGGCTCGTCGTCGACGACGAGCAGCCGGGCCTCGGGCCGTGCGCTGGTGCTGGTCACGTCTCGACGTCCTTCCTCCGGGTGCACCACCACTGTGCGCGCACCCGCTGGCGCCAGTCTGGACGTCGCCTGTGAGTCCGCTGTGAGGCGGCCGGCGTCACTCGCAGGCAGGAGCCTCGTTGATCGCGTCGAACCCAGCAGCACCACCCGACCGAAGGACACCCCGTGAAGCGCTCCCTCGCCCTGCTGGCCGCCGTTGCGGTCGTCGCGACCCCACTGGCCGCCTCGGCCGCCCCCAAGCCGCCGAAGAAGACCACCCGCACCGTGACCTTCGACTACACGGCCTTCACCGCCGGCACCGTCTCGGTCGCGGCGAGCTTCTCCCTCAACAACTGCGACCTCCCCGGCCAGTGCTTCGACTTCGACACCGTCAAGGGCGAGAAGACCGTCAAGCTCAGCGCCGTCGACGCCACCGGACTGCCGGTCGCGATGCAGGTCTTCACCAACGACGACTACGCCGGCAACGTCGTCACCTACTGCGGCACCGGCACGCTCAAGGTCAGCGCCAAGTCCGCCAACCTCGTCTCGGTCCGCATGACCCTGTCCGACACCTGCGCGGGTCTGCCCACCGAGGGCACCGTCACGGGCACCATCACCAACTTCTAGGCACCGCCCGCCCGACAGCCACGACAGAGGCCCGCGCCCGAGGGGGGTGCGGGCCTTCGTCGTACCCGGGTCCGAACGGACGTGACGATCACGGCAACGTGGCCACGCCCGCATGATCGCCACATCTCGCGGGTGGCGGCTCCTCGACAGCCGAGCACCACGGAGTACGCCGAAGGGCCACACCCCGCGCGGGGGTGTGGCCCTTCGGCGTGAGCGGGTCGGTCAGGCGGTGCGACGCGCCCGGACGACCGCGCCGGCCCCGACGAGCAGGCCGAGGCCGAGCAGCGCCAGCGGCACGCCACCGGTGGTGGGCAGCGTCGGAGCCGAGACCGGCGGCGTGACGACGGGCGGGGTGACGACCGGCGGGGTGTTGACGACCGGGGCCGCCGCCGTGCGGCTGGTGAAGACCTGCAGCTCGGAGATGCGCACCCGCTGGAGCTGGCTGTTGTTGGTCGTCGTCGCGGGCGCACCGGCCGCCGAGGCGGTCGTGAGCGCGCCGTTGGCGCAGTCCGGGTCGGACAGCGGGTTGTTCTCCGGGTTCGCCGCACCGGTGTAGTCCGGGCCGCCGGTGCACTGGTTGTCGACGACCTTGATGCGCACGTGGGTCGCCTTGGTCTCCGGGATCGCGAAGGTCCGCAGCCTGAGGTCCTTCACCGTCGGGCGCGGGCGGTCGGCCGGGAAGGCGTCCTTCGCGACGAGGCGGGAGGTGAAGTCACCCTCCTGCTCGCAGGCCGAGCCGGTCGTCGTGTCGCAGGTGAGGATCTCGAAGGAGCGCAGCGCCGCGAAGCGGTTCTGGCCGCCGGTGTCGTAGGGCGCCTCCTCGGCGTCCTGGCACTGCACGACCTCGGTCGGGTCGGCACCGGTCGCTCCGTCGCACAAGCCCGGCCGGTTGACGGCGCTGACCTGCACCTCGCGGACGGTCTGCTGACCGCCGGCGAGGTCCACCGTGACCTGCTTGCCGCGGATGTCGCCCTCGTTGATCGAGGCCCAGTTGGTGTCCTCGGAGTCGTCGATGAGGAACTCCAGGCCGCCGCCGTCACCGGTCGCCTCGGCGCCGTTGGTGCTGGAGGCGAGGTTGGCACGCAGCGGCAGGGTGACGGTCTTGGTGCCGCCTGCGGTGACCGTCATCGTGGCGCGCAGGTGGCCGAAGCCCTCCGCGACGACGTAGAGGCGGTAGGTGCCGGGGGTGAAGCTGCGGGCCGGGCTGGGCGTGGCACCCGCGAGGACCGCGACCGGGGTCGTGCGCGCCTCGAAGGCGCCGACGTGGACCTCGATCTCCTCGGGCAGGGTCGCGCCGGTGCCGGTCGCCGTGAAAACGATGCGGCCGTTGCTGCCGACCGGGTCCTGGAAGCCGGCTTCGACGTCGTGGTCGCTGGCCGAGACGGACTCGGCGTCGGCGCCCATGCCGCGCTTGGCGAACGCCGCCCACAGCTCCTTGGTGTTGGCGCTGTTGTAGCGGACCTTGTCGGCGGCGAGGATCGCGTCGCGACTGTCGAGCATGCTCGTCGAGGACGGCTGGAGCAGGAAGCCGTCGTGGATCAGCTGGATCCAGCGGCGGTTGCCCGGGCACTGGGTGGAGGGCAGCAGGCCCTCGGCGCAGCGCGCCTGCAGCGCCTGGTCGTCGCTGTCGAAGCGCGACTCCCACTTCTTGACCAGCGCGGCGCGCAGGTCGAACTGGGTGGCGCTCCAGATCTCGCCGTCGGCGTGCGGCGACGTCGTGCCGTTGCCGTCGTAGTCGACGTCGGAGTAGTTGAGCGGGCTGTCGGCCATGTTGAAGTTGCGGATGCCGTGGACGGCGTCACCGACGGCGTAGGCCGCGATCGAGTAGCGCTGCAGGCCGGTGCCGTACTCGTAGCCGTAGCCGTTGAGGTACTCCATCGCCGACAGGTCGGACCAGGACTCGCCCATGGAGCGCGCCTGGTCGCCGGACAGACCGTTCCCGTTTGCGGTCATGCGGTTCTGGATCCCGTGGCCGACCTCGTGCGCGACGATGCCCATGTCGTAGTCGCCGTCGACGCAGGGCGGGTAGAAGCCGGCCTGCAGGGGCTCCCAGAGGTACTGGTTGCTGATGCCCGGCAAGCCGTCCATCAGCGTGATCTGGTTGGCGTTGTCGCGGCCGAGGAAGGTCGCGCCACCCGCGATGGAGCCGGACTGGCTGTTGCCGATCTCCGGGTCACTCTCGCGGTCGGCGCTGTCGGCCTCGGAGCCGGCGTTCTCCTTCTGGAAGTTGCTGTTGACCTCGGTCCAGCCGAGGAAGTAGCCCCAGTCGTGCATGCGGTTGTGCATGACGAACAGGTTGGCCGTCGCGGCGTCCGCGTCGTTGAGCTGTGGCGAGACGAAGCTGGCCGGGTCGCACTTGCTCTGCTGCCACTGGTCGGTGAAGGCGAAGTCGTACTCGCGGGTCACCGACAGGGCGGGCACGGCGGTGTCGGGGGTCAGCTGGCTGACCCGCGAGATCGCGGTGCGGGCGTTGTTGCCGTCGGTGCTGTTGGAGGGCACCGGAGTGCCGTCCGGCAGGAGGTTCTCGTCGTAGGCGTAGGGGCTCGCGACGTTGGGGACGTCGCCGACCGGTCCGAGGACCCGGGCGCAGTCGGTGCCACCGGTGAAGCACCAGAACTCGCGGTTGTCCGGCGTGACCGTGCCCTGGACCGGCAGGTCGGGGAAGTTCGGGAAGACTTTCCAGTAGGGCACCGAGCCGGCACCGGGGGCGTCATCCGCGCCGGCCTCCGCGAGGTGCTGCAGGCGGTTGCTGCGGTGCAGCACCTTCCCGGTCTGTGCGTCGACCATCGACACGTAGGCGTGCGGGTGCTCGACCCCGTCGGTGAGGCTGCGCAGCACGATGGCCTCGAACGCCAGCCGCACGCCGTCGCGCGGCGTCGGGACCGCGACCAGGCGGACCAGCTGCTGGTCGGCAACGCCGGCCCGCTTGAGCACGCGGTGACCGAGCGGGTTCACCGTGCCGAGCAGCTCGATGCTGTCGCGGTCGATCGCGATGCGGGCGTCCTTCGCGGCGGCGAGGTAGGCGTCGACCATGGAGATGCGGGCGGTGTTGGTGACCTGGGTCTGGCTGGTCACCGAGGAGCTGACGAAGCCCACCCGGTTGTCCTTGTCGAGGGCCACCGTGAGCTGGCCGTCGATCGCGGCCGGCCGGCCGGCGTAGCGCTGGCGGAAGCTGACGACGTGGGCGTTGTCGGACCAGTCGACGCTCTCGCGGGCCATCATCTTGCGAGCCTGCGGGCCCTCGGTGAGCGGCACTGCCTTGATCAGCTCGAGCTGATCGGCGGACGTCTGGCCCTCGGAGAGGCCGAAGACGACAGCGTGGCGGCGCACGAAGGCCCGCGCGGCGTCGGCCGGGGAGCCCGGGAGCGCCTCGCTGAGGAACTCCGCGTCGTCACGGGTGAGGACCTTCGGACTGCCCAGCGGGTCCCAGGTGGCGCGGGCTCCGAGCGCGGCGACGGCCGCGCGCTGAGCAACGGTCGGCAGGACCGCACCGACCCGCTGGTCGAGGGTCTCGGCGTCGAGGCCGCCCTCTCCCTGGAAGCCGTAGCCGAGCGGGTCGACGAACGGCGCGGCGGTGGCGCTGGGACCGAAGGTCAGTCCAGCGGCGAGGGTGCCCACGGCGAGCAGGGCGAGCAGGGGACGGCGCACGGGGGTGGAGCCCTTCGAAGGGCTGAGTCGCGGGTCTGGGGCGCGACGCTCAGCGGGGGTCAGATCCCGATCACTTCGCCGCGCACCGCCGGTCTCCTGCTCACCTCGCCGCCACATCCGGGGTGAGCAACGCCACTACTGCTCGAGCTGGGCCCGCCGGGCGGCGTTCTCGGCCTGCCGGTCGGCGTCGCGCCCGGCGATCGCCCTGGCCAGCGCCTCGCGCTGGGGCCGCAGCACGACGTAGGACAGCACTGCGCTCGCGATCACGGCGGTGCCGAGCAGCGGCAGCCCGGTCAGCCCGAAGACGTAGAGCACCGCCACGACGATCGTGAACAGCAGCAGCCGCAGGGCGGAGTACGACGCGAACGCGCGCCCGACCCGCACCGGCACCTCGGGCTCGAGGTCCGGCTCAGGAGTCGGCTCGCTCACGTCGCTCAGGTCCAGGCCTTCATCGGCTGCGGCTCCGCGTGCCGCTCGTTGACGTTGAACAGCACCCGGTCGCCGTTCTTGCGCGTCCGGACGAGGTGGGCGAGCTCGCCCAGCCACACGAGGTCGTCGGAGGCGTAGAGCGCCTCTCCGTCGGCCCGGGTGAGCCGCTCGCCGGCGAGGACCTTGTCCTCGAGCTCCTGCTTGAGGCCCGTGTCCACGCTGACCGCTCCCTTGTGAATGCCTTCACAAGAGCGTACGCCGGAGCCGCTGCGCGCTCCTCCCGGACCGGTGAGCGTCCCGTCACACACGCCTGAGGGCGGCCACCCCGTCCCGGGTGGCCGCCCTCGGGCGGTGCTGGTGGTGCTGGTGCTGGACTAGACGGCCGCGGGGACTGCGGTGCGGCGGCGGACCACGAGGACGGCGCCGGCGGCGGTCAGCAGACCGAGGCCGACGAGGGCGCCGGGGGCGCCACCGGTGCTCGGGAGGGTCGGCGCGGTCGTCGGCGTACCCGTGGTCGGGGCGCTGGTGACGGCAGGGCGGAAGCGCGACAGCTCGGTGAGCGTGACGAGGTCGACCGAGCCGGCCAGGCTCGACAGCGCGCCGTTGACGGCGGTGACGCCCTCGAAGGCGGGCAACGCGCCGACGCCGGGAAGCGACAGCGAGGTCGGGAGCGTGATCCGCGGCAGCGTGATCGACAGGGCCGAGACGAGCGTCTCGGCCTCGCCGAAGCCGTCGACGACACCGATGCGGGTCGCCGCGCCGAGGACGTCGATCTGCGGGGCCGTCAGCTCGAGGCCGGCGACGTCGGACAGCACGCTGGCGAGCGTCCCTGTGAGGCCGTCGACGACCCCGTCGACCTCGGCGAGGACCTCGTCGGTGACCTCGAGGAGGTCGACCGAGCTGGTGCCGAGGACGGTGTCGAGGACGTCGGTGCCGAGCACGTTGAGCCCGACGATCTCGCCGCCGGTGACGGAGGCCTGCTGGCCGCCGGCCTTCGCGCTCGTGGCGAGCGCCTCGGTCGAGACCTCGAGGCTGTCCAGGGACAGCAGCGGGGTGCCGTCGAGGAGCGCCTCGACCGCGTCGAGGGCGACGGCGACGGCGGTCTCGACCGCGGTCTGGGCGGCGTCGACGACGGCCTGCGCGGTGTTGACCGCGGCCTGGAGGGCTGCGGCGGTGGAGCGGGCCGCGACGAGGGCATCGAAGGCGGTGAGGACGTCCGCGGGCAGGAGCAGCCGGGCGGCGTCGGACAGCGCCGCGATGGACGTCTCCGTGAGGCCGGTGCTGCCGATCGCGCTGGTGAGGGTCGCGACGGCGGTGTCGACGACGGCCGTCGCGGCGGACAGCTGCGCGAGGGCGGCCGTGAGCGTCGCGGTCGCGGCGGTCAGCTCGGCCTGGGCGGCGTCGAGCGCCTCGATGGCCGTGGTGACAGCGCTGGTGAGCACCAGGCCGAGCTCGTCGACGAGGGTGAGCAGGGTGTCGAGCGGCAGCAGGTCGAGGTCGAGACCGAGACCGGCGAGCAGCTCGGCGATGCTCGGCAGGGCGAGGTCGGTGACCTGGACGCGCTTGGTCGCGGTGGAGGCGGTGCCCGTGACGCCGGTGACGGCCTCGGCTGCACCGGACAGGTCGACGGTGAGACCGAGGACCGACAGGCTGCCGAGCGACTGGGCGCCCGCGCTGCTCGTCGAGCCGCTGTCGGTGTTGGACGCGGCGGCGTTGATGGCCGGCGAGCCGACCGACAGCACACCAGGCACCGACGGGATGCTCGTGCCCGGCAGGGCCGGCACTGTCGAGGAGCCCGACGTGATCGTCTGCTGGCCGTAGGGGGTGTCGTCGACCGCGATCGGCGTGACGACGACCTTCGCGACCGGGGTCGCCGACAGCCGGTCGCTGATCAGCTCGATGGTGGCGACGTCGACGGTGTGGCCGGCGGCCGTGACCGACAGCAGGCCGAGGGCCGACTCGGCGGAGCCGGCGGCCTTCTGGGAGACGACGGCGGCGGTCGCGGCGGAGGCCGGCGTCGCGAGGGCGGGGGTGGCGGCGCAGAGCAGCAGCAGTGCTCCTGCGGGGACGAGGGGGCGCACGGGGTCTCCTAGGCGTGAGGACGGTCGGGTCGGTGGGCGGCCAGTGGACTTCTCGGTGGGACCGGAGGTCCGGGTCCGACCCGATGCCGACCGGGATGTCGCGGGTGTCGCTCGTGTCCCAATTGCGGCGGCTGCGTCGAGGATCGCCGCGGCCGAGCCCAGGCGCCATGGCCCTTTCGGGCTGTTTCCGGACCAGTTCCGAGGGGGTTCGGCATGACCCGTCCGGGTGGGTCCGACTTGTGCCGGATATCGCCCGACGGCACCCGCCGGCCACCTTCCTGCGTCCGGTCCCGTCACTTCTGGGCGTTTCGGTCGTTGACCGGGGGTGTCCGGGGCGCCACAGTCGGCGTACCGGGGGGAGAGGATGACGACGATGGCCGACGATGCCCGCACCGCACCCGGGCGCGAGCGCCTGCTCACGCCCGGCGAGGTCGCCACGCTGTTCCGCGTGGACCCCAAGACGGTGACCCGGTGGGCCTCCGCCGGTCGCATCGGCAGCATCCGCACTCCCGGTGGCCACCGGCGCTTCCGCGAGTCCGAGGTCCGCGCGCTCCTGCGTGGCGCCGACGCCGAGATCCCGGCGCAGCAGACCGGGCCACAGGCCGTCCCGCAGACGGTCCAGCTGGCAGCGGAGCCGCTGCGCGTCGTCGCCCGCTAGCACCCTCCTACCCTCGGGCGGGTGCACCTCCCGCTGCTGCTGCCCGCGGTGCTGCCCCCTGTGCTGGTGGGCGGCCTCGGCACCACGCAGGTCCTGCGCGGTCACGGGCTGTGGTTCGACGAGCTCTACACCGTCGCGGTGGTCGACCGGCCGCTCGGTGATGTCGTCGGCCTCGTCGCCGACGGTCGCGGGCCGACGGCCTGGCTGACCGACCCGCCGGCCTTCAACGGGCCCTACTACGCCGTGGCCTGGCTGTGGTCACGACTGCCGCTGGTCGACCTGCGCTCCGACGGCCTCGACGGGCTACGCGGGCTGTCGCTGCTCGCCTCGGTGTTCGCCGTCGCCGTCCTGGTGCGGGCCGTCGAGCGGCTCCACGGGCAGGCGGTGGCACTCGTCGCCGGCCTGCTCGCGGCGGCCGCACCGCTGATGGTCGTCCAGTCGGTGCAGGCCCGCCCCTACGGCCTCGCGCTGCTCGCCACCGCCCTCGCACTGCTCGGTGCCGTCCGGGTGGTGCAGGGCGGGGGTGTCGGGCTGCTCGCCGTGGCAGGGGGCGCCGCCGGGCTGCTGCACTGGTTCGCGCTGCCCGCCGTCGGCGGGCTCGCGCTCGGAACGGCTCTCGTCGTACGCCGTAAGGCTCCTGTGCTCGCCGTCTCGGTCGCTGCGCTTCCGGTCCTCGGGCTGGTGGCGCTGGCCCTGTCGCACGGCGCGTCCGGTGGTGGCTACCTGACGACCACGGGGCTGCTGGTCCCGGTGTCGGCGCTGGTCGCGTGGACCGGCGGGGTTCTGGCCCTACCGGTGGTCGTCGCGGTCGCGCTGGGGGCACGCGCGGCCGGGCCGCTGGCGTGGGCGTGGATCGGCGTGCCGGTCGTGCTCGTGACCGCCGTCGACCTGGTGCGGCCGGTCTTCGTGCCGCGCTACCTGCTGCCCACGCTGCTCGGGCTCGCCGTCGTGGCGGCGCTCGGGGCCGTCGGGCGGCGGTGGCTGCTCGTGCTGCTTGTCGTCGCGGGGGTGGTCGCCGACGTCCGCGCCCTGACCCGGCCGCGGTGGGAGCGGGCCGACCAGGTGGCGGCGTTCCTGCTCGCCGAGCAACGGCCCGGCGAGCCGGTCGTGGCGGTGGAGGGTCGGTCCGCGGCGGGGCTCGCGGTCTACGCCGCTCCGACCCGCTTGGGCGCTGACCTGCGCTATCCGCCCGACGACCCGCCCGCGGGGGCGACCCGGGTCTGGCTGGTGCGCCAGCTGGCCCGCGACGGCGCGACAGTGGCCTCCGACGACGACGACCTGCTGCGGACCGACGGACTCCGGCTGGTGCGCACCGAGCTGTTCCGCGCCACCAAGACCGACCTCGCCGTCCAGCTCTGGACCCGTTGACCCGGCCGCCCGCCGCCCCCGCCAGCCCCGCCCCCGCCGCCCCGCCCGCCCCG
>JAUYQP010000053.1 GCA_030697205.1 Mycobacteriales bacterium | reverse complement strand
GTCGTCCCACGGCACATCGATGAACGCGTCGAAATGCCGGTCGACCGAAGCCTGGGACAGCTGGCGCAGCACCTCTTCGTACTCGGCCCGGGTGCGGGTCACGACGGGGGCCGCCACTCCAGCGGTGGCAGTGCGGGCGAGGGCGAGGCGGGACATGAAGGTCCTCCACAGGTCGTCATGCGCAGAAAGCGATGTCGGTTACTCCCGTATTGTGGTACCCCCGCAACCGTGACGTCAACCTATGACACGTCGAAAAGCGGAGTCCGCATCGCCGGGGGAGCAGGTAGCCACCCGTCGGCGGCGGGGCCAGCTGCTCGCGTGCCGGACCTCAGGAAGGGCGCCCGTCGCGGTCGGCGCGCCGCCGAGCCAGCCGTGTTACGCCGGGGAGCGCCGACAGCTCCTCGGCGACCGCGTCGACCCGGGCCAGCAGCGACTCCAGTCCTGCGCGCACGACCGTCACGTCGTGCTGGGTCGCCGCGAGGCCGGCCAGTGCCGGCAGGACGTCCTGCTGCAGCTGCCGCACGATCCCCGGCAGGGCGGTGTCGACCTCACGCAGCACACCCGCAGCCAACGCCAGCACCTCGTCGGCGTCGTCGAGCAGCTGCCAGATCCGCGCGGGAAGTCGCGCGGTCAACACGACCGGTCCCGCCACCAGCCGCAGCAGCTCTTCGGGCCGGCCGCGCGACAGCAGCTGCATCGCGCCCCATGCCGGCCCGAGGGCCACCCCGCCCGTTCGCCGCAGGGTGGCCGCGGCCGTGGTCCCTGTGCCCGTGCGGGTGGCGGGAGTCCTGCCAGCTGATGCCGGGCCGGGGCTGTGTGCGTCCAGCCTCACGGGGCCCAGCCGCGGACCGTCGCCAGCGGCCGGCGGAAGGCGCCGCCCAGCGTGGCCGCGACGGCGCCCGGCCGAGGCAGCCGGAGGTCACCCGGCCACCAGTTGTGCCGTCCGAGCAGGGCGGCGACGGCGGGCACCAGCAGGGTGCGCACCAGGAAGGTGTCGAGCAGCAGCCCGGCCGCGATGGCGAAGCCGTTCTGCGCGAGCGCGTCGATGCCGGTGAACAGCATGGCCACGAAGCTGCCGGCGAAGATGACGCCGGCAGCGGTGATCACTCCGCCGGTGTGTGCCACCGCGCGGGCGATGCCGGCGCGATCGGCCAGCGGCGCCTCTTCCCGGATGCGGGAGACCAGCAGGATGTTGTAGTCGACGCCGACCGCCACCAGCAGGACGAACGACAGCACCGGGACCGTCCAGTCCACCGTCTGTCCGAGCAGGCCCTGCCACACGAGCACGGTCAGGCCGAGCGCGG
This sequence comes from Mycobacteriales bacterium, assembly GCA_030697205.1. Lineage (NCBI taxonomy): Bacteria > Bacillati > Actinomycetota > Actinomycetes > Mycobacteriales > Mycobacteriales bacterium. The sequence continues at coordinate 16,089 of JAUYQP010000053.1, read as the reverse complement.
CCGCGTAGTTCAGCATCACCGTCGCCAGCAGGTACACCGGCGCGACCAGGCTGCGCAGGAGCAGGACGAGGGTCAGGAACACGACCGACAGGACCGAGACGAGCATCAGCGCGAGGTCGTCGCCGGCCAGGCCGCGCAGGTCCCGCGTCGCGGCGGCCGGGCCGGTGGCCAGGACCTCCGTCCCGGACAGCGGACCCGCACGTAGCGCTCCCGCAGCCGCGTCCTGCGCCCCGGCCAGCCGGTTCTCCGCGCCCACCTCGTCCGTGGCCTCGCCGTACACCAGCAGGCGCGCGGTGCGGCCGTCCTGAGACAGGTAGAAGTCCCGGGCCAGCGCGAAGCGCTCGTCCTGGAACGCCGCCGGCGGGAGGTAGAACGCGTCCACACCGGCCGCAGACGCCCTGTCAGCCGTCTGCTGCAGCGCACCGGCCGCCTTGTCCAGGCCGCTCTGCAGCTCGCCGGTGGCGTCCGCCACCTGCCCCACACCGGGCTCGAGCCGGCCCGCTCCCTGCGCCAGGGCCCTGGAGCCGCTCACCAGCGCGTCCAGCTCGCTGGCGAACTGCTGCCCGCCGTCGGCCGCCTTGCCGACGCCGTCGCCCAACTGGTCCAGGCCCGACCCCAGCGTGCCCAGGCCCGCGCGCAGCCCGCCGGCTCCGGCGGCCAGCTGCGAGGCGCCGTCCGCGGCCGTGCCCAGCGCCGGCAGCAGCTGGTCGCGCTCACCCAGATAGATCTTCCGAAGCCCCTCGCGGGCCTGGCGGCAGACCGGGTCGGCCGTGCACAGCGGGTCGTCGTCGAGCGCGGCCAGGATGTCGCCGAGCCCCTCGACGGCGGGACGGGTCCGCTCGCGCAGGGTTCGCAACCCGCTCGCCAGCTCCTCGGAGCCGGCGGTGAGGCGGCCGGCGCCCTCCTCCGCCGCGCCGGCACCCTCCTGCAGACGGGTCACGCCGTCGCGGGCCCGTCCCAGCCCGCGGGCGAGCTCGCCGGCGGCCTCGTCCGCCTGCACTGCCCCCTCCGAGACGCGCCGGGCACCGTCGGCGAGCGCGTCGGCGCCGTCCCGGAGCCGCTCCACCCCACCTGCGCCGCCGGCAAGTTCCTCCTCCGCCTCGCGCAGCCGGTCGCCGACCAGGCCCACTTGGCTGGGCAGCTGCGCCTCCTCGATCCGCGCGCCCTCGGGCCGGGTGACGCTGCGAACCGCCTCGACGCCCGGCACCCGAGCGACCGCCTCGGCGACCTCTTCGAGCGCCACCAGCCCCTCGGCGGTGCGCAGATCGCGGTCCGCGGCCAGGACGAGGTAGTCGGCTCGTAGCTCGTTCGAGGCGAAGTGCCGGCCGAGAGCACCCTCGCCGGCGGAGCTCTCGGAGGCGGCCGGCTGGAGCGCGCGGATGTCGTACGCCCGGTCCATCGCCGGCAGGCCCGCGGCCAGTGCCGAGAGCAGAACCAGCCCCACCATGAGCACGGCGACCGGACGCGCCACGACCAGCCGTCCCATCGAGGCCCACCAGCGGGACGGCCCGGCCTCCAGCGAGCGCGGTCCGGCCCGGAACCCCGCGATGCTCGTCAGGGCTGGGGTCAGCGTGAGGCTGACCGCCAGCGTCACCAGCACCGACACGGCGAGCGACGGCCCGGTGGTGCGGAACAGCGCCAGCTCCGTCAGCCCCATGCAGGCCGTGCCGGCAGCGACCGTTGCGGCCGAGGCAAGCAGGACGGTGCCGACCTTGGCCGCCGCGGTTCGCGTCGCCGCCAGGGGAGCGTCCCCGGCGCGCAGGCGTTCGTGGTACCGCGCCAGCAGGAAGACGCTGTAGTCCGTGCCGGCCCCCAGGACCAGCGCGGTGAGGAAGGCGGCGGTGTAGGTGGACACGGGCAGGCCCTGCTCGCCCAGCAGGGCCACCATCCCGCGGGCTGCCGCGAGCGCGATCCCGATCGTGACCAACGGGACCAGCACGGTGACCAGCCGGCGGTAGATGAGCGCGAGAAGGCCGACGATGATCAGGACGGAAAGGACGGTGACGAGGGCGATCTCGCTGTCGAGCTCCTCGTTGATGTCCACGAGCGTCGCGGGGTCACCGGTGACGAAGGACGCGACGCCGGGCGGCGCCCGGCCGGCCGACGTGCGCAGGAACTCGACGTCCTCGGCGGCCTCGGGGCTGCCCAGCGGATGCCGGATCGCGACCGGCAGGTAGGCGGCCCGCCGGTCGGGACTGATGAGGGCCTGCTCGAGGCTCGGCTGGGAGACCGCGTCCTGGACGTCGGCGACGTGCTCCGAGCCGGCCCGCAGACGCTCGGCCAGCGTCCCGTACCAGGCCAGGTCATCGGCGGTGAGAGGGCCCTCGCGGCGCTCGACCACCACGAAGGCGAAAGAGGCCGCCTCACCGCTGCCGAAGGCGTCGTCCATGACCTCGAAGCCCCGGGCGGCCGCGGTGTTCTCAGGGACGAACGCCGTGGCGTCGCGCGCGACGACGGTCTCGAGCTGGGGAACCGCCACGTTGAGCACCGCGGCGATGCCGATCCAAGCGAGAACCGTCAACCACGGACGGGCCGTGCTCAGCGCGCCGACACGGCCGAAGACCCGTTCCCCGCGCGCGCTGGCAGCCAAGGCAAGACCTTCCGACATGACAGGAATAAACGTACCGTCAACGGGCGATACGCTAGCACGGTGCTGTCTCGTGCAAGCACCAGCCGGATGTACGGACGATGACGGTGGCGGGACGCTCAGACGTCCGCAGCGGCGGCAGCAGCGGCGCGGTCACGAGGCGATCGCGCGGGCCGACCCGATCCCGTGCGCGTCAGCGCCGGGGTCCCCGGACACGGTCACCCGGACGCACACCGAGCGCCGGTCTCACAGCGCCACCCGCAACGCCGCACGACCCCGCCCGCCCGGGCGCTTCCCGGACGCCGGCGATGTCCGGGCCTGGCGGCGCATCGACGACCTGGAGCGTGATCGGGGGCAGGCAACCCGGCCGGCCCCGGGTGAAGTTCACCGATGTCGAGGAGCTCCGAGCGGCGACGTCGGACGCGGCCCTTGCGCCGCGCGGGCGACGGCTGGCGCGCCGGGCCTGACGCCAGCGATTCGGCCCGGTGCCCGCTCAACCGGCCAGGGCACGCTCTTCCGCGGCGCGCGCCAGCTCGGCCAGGAACACGTCGGCCGCGGGTTGCAGCTGCAGGTGGTGCAGTCCCTTCCCGCAGGAGATGTCGAGGCGCAGGCGTGCGCCGTGCCAGCCCTGGGGTGAGACGCGCAGGACGGCTCGGCCGGGATCAGCAGCCCGCGCCGTCCAGTGCGCTGCCGTCTCGTACGACGTGCGGAACCGGCGTGGCGGGCCTGCGCGCAGCGCGATGTCGTCGGCGCCGAACCCGGCGACCCCGGAGATCCATAGCACCGACCCGCCGTCCGTGACGGTCGCCCGCGGCCAGAGCTCGACCACGCTCACGCAGGACAGGAGCAGCGCGATCGACGCCGGCCCGGCCTGCACGTCCTGAACAGACCTGACGATGACGGCACCGCTGCAGGAGCACGGCCCGGGCCAGGCGCAGGCCTTGCTCACGCTCGTTCCTCCCCACGAGGAGCGCGAGCATCACTGTCGCTGTACTCCTGTCCGGACAAGCGCTGGATCGTTGCCATGAGCTCGTTCGTACGCTCGCGCAGGACGACCGCGTCCGGAACCCCCTGATGCGGGTCGTCGGGCCAGGCCATCGGCGGCCCGAAACGGATGACTGTGCGTCGGCGCGACAGTCGAGGCAGGACGCGACCGGCGGGCGCGACGTCGAACAGACCGACGGTGGCGCAGGGGATGACCGGCGCGCCGCTCGTGGCCGCGATCCGGACAACGCCGGTGCGCCCGCGGTGCAGCCGCCCGTCCGGCGAGCGCGTGCCCTCGGGGAAGACCCCGAGCAGCTGTCCTTCGCCGAGCAGCCGCACGGCGGTGCGTACAGCGGCTTCGCCGGCGCCGCCTCCGGAACGGTCCACGGGCACCTGGCCGCAGGCGGTGAAGAAGTAGCGCCGCAGCCGCCCCTTGAGCCCTCCGCCGGTGAAGTAGGAGCTCTTGGCCAGGAAGATGATGCGACGCCGCCGCACGACCAGCGGCAGAACCAGCCAGTCGTAGAACGATGTGTGGTTCGACGCCAGGATGACCGGGCCGCTGTCCGGGACGTGCTGCAAGCCCTCGACCCTGGGTCGCAGCGAGAGGAGCAACGGCAGCGTCAGGACGACCTTGGTGACCCAGTACAGGTAGCCGTTGCGCTGAACCGGTGCCTCGCCGCCCGCGCTCACGTCGCCGCCCACTGCCACGGCGAACCGGTCCGGCGCAGGCGGCCTCGGGACTCGAGCAAGACGAGGTGGGCGAGCGTCTCCGCGACCGCGGCGCGGCGCATGAACCCGGACACCTGGTCCCAGGGCCGCGACCAGGTGAGGGCGCCGGTGAGCTCCCAGGTCGTCCGGTCGGTGGCCACCGCGGCGATCTCCTCGAGCCTGCGCTCGTGGTGCCCGAGCAGCTGCTCGACGCGGGCGCTGATCCCGGCAAAGCGGTACTCGTGGGCGGGAAGCACCTCGTCGACGTTGGGCTCGAGCGCGGCCACCCGGGCCAGGGCCTCGACGAACTGGGCCAGCGGGTCACCGGCGGACTGCGCGTGCACCCCGACGTTGGGGGTGATCCGAGGGAGCACGTGGTCGCCGGAGAACAGCACGCGCCGGCCCGGATCGTGGAAGCACAGGTGACCGGGGGAGTGGCCGGGAGTGTGCACTGCCCGCAGGTCCCAGCCCGGCAGGGCGAGCTGCTCGCCGTCCTCGATCAACCGGTCCGGCAATACCTGCCGCACGTAGTCGATGAGTGTGAGGGAGGCCTCTGCCAGCACGCCGAGTTCTTGTTCAGGTACACCACACTCGCGCAGCAACGCATGCATCTCCTGCAGCAGCTCGGGCACCCCGGCGCCGTAGCGCGCGGGGAGCAGCGCCGCGTCGTCGGGGTGTAGGCCCAGCCACGCGCCGGAGGCTTCCCGGATGCGCCCGGCCAGCCCGTAGTGGTCGGGGTGGATGTGCGTCACCAGGACTGCCTGCACGTCCGACATGCTGCCGCCGGCCACGGCCAGCCCGGCGGTGAGCGCGCCCCATGCATCCTCGGTGTCCCATCCCGCGTCGATCAGCGCCAGCCCGTTGTCGAGCTCGAGCGCGTAGACCAGCACGTAGCGGAGTGGATTGTTCGGGATGGGGACCGGGATGGACCACAACCCCGCCTGCACCTTCTCGACCGGCGGCAGGACACGATCGGCCCAGGCCTGCTGCTGGAGCAGCCCGGTGACTTCGAACGGCCGGATCACAGGCCGATCCGCTTGCTGATGATCTCGTTCATGATCTCGTTGGTGCCGCCGCCGATGCCCAGGATCCGGGCGTCGCGGTAGTGCCGCTCCACCTCCGACTCGCGCATGTAGCCCATGCCGCCGAAGATCTGCACCGCTTCGTTCACGACGTGGTCGCAGGCGTAGACGGCGGTGTTCTTGGCCATCGACACCTCGGTGACCACGTCCTCGCCGGCCAGGTAGCGCACCATCACGGCACGGGTGTAGGTGCGGGCGACGTCGACCTGGCGGGCCATCTCGGCGAGCTTGTGGCGGATGACCTGCCGCGAGCTCAGCGGTCGGCCGAAGGTCTCCCGGTCGCGGGCCCATGCCGCGGCCAGCTCCAGGCAGCGGGCCGCTGTCGCGTAGGCCTGCACCGCGAGCCCGAGCCGTTCGCTCTGGAAGTTCTGCATGATCTGCAGGAAGCCGGTGTTCTCCGCACCGACCAGGTTGCGGGCAGGGACCCGGACGTCGGAGAAGGACAGCTCGGCGGTGTCGCTGCACCGCCAGCCCATCTTGTCCAGTCGCCGGGACACCTCGAAACCGGTCGTGCCCTTGTCGATGACCAGCAGGGAGACCCCGCCGTAGCCGGCGTCGCCGGTGCGCACGGCGGTGGTGACGAAGTCGGCCCGCACCCCGCTGGTGATGTAGGTCTTGGCGCCGTTGACGACGTAGTCGTCTCCGTCGCGCACGGCACGCGTCCGCAGGTTGGCGACGTCGGAGCCGGCCCCGGGCTCGGTGACGCCGAGCGAGCCGATGAGCTCGCCGGCCAGGGTCGGCCGCACGTAGCGGTCGACCAGCTCGGGCGAGCCGTGGGTCGCGATGTGCGGCACGGCGATGCCGTGGGTGAACAACGACGCGCACAGGCCCGTGGAGCCGCCGCCGAGCAGGATCTCCTCGGTGACGATGGCGCTGTCGATGGGGTCGCCGCCGCTGCCGCCCACCTCCTCCGGGAAGCCGACGCCGAGCAGGCCGGAGTGCGCGACCCGCGCGTGCAGCTCGCGGGGCAGCTCACCGGCCTCCTCCCACTCCGCCATGCGGGGCGCGATCTCCCGGGCGACGACGTCGCGCGCCAGGCGCCGGAGCGCCACCCGCTCCGGCGTGCTCCACGGGTCCTGGACCCCGGCGGCGGGACGGTCGTCGATCGTGGTCATGCGGCTCTCCTCGAGGCGGGTCAGCGGGTCACGGCGCTGGAGGTGCCGCCGTAGCGGGCACGCAGCTCGGTCTTGAGCACCTTGCCGGTGGCGTTGCGGGGCAGGGCGTCCACGACCTCCACCCGGGTGGGGCACTTGAAGTGCGCTAGCCGCTCGCGGGCATAGGCGATGAGCTGTTCAGGCACCACCTCGGCGCCGGGGGCGGGGGCGACGACGGCCACCGGCGTCTCGCCCCACCGCTCGTCCGGCACGCCGACGACGGCGACCTCCTGCACGGCCTCGTGGCGGTACAGCACCTGCTCGACCTCGATCGGGTAGACGTTCTCGCCACCCGAGATGATCATGTCCTTCTTGCGGTCGACGAGGGTGATGTACCCCTCCGCGTCCATCCGCCCGAGGTCGCCGGTGTGGAACCAGCCGCCGCGGAACGCCTCCGCCGTCGCCTCGGGCAGCCCCCAGTACCCGGCGAACACGTTCGGTCCGCGCACCAGCAGCTCGCCCACCTCGCCCGTCGCCACGTCGACGTCGGCCTCGTCGGCGATGCGTGCCTCGACGTGGAACATCGGCCGCCCGATCGACCCGGCCTTCTCCTTCACCCGCTCCGCGTCCAGGACGGAGACGCCCGGGGCGGTCTCGGTCATCCCGAAGCCCTCCTGGAAGGGCACGCCCATGCCCTGGAAGAACTCGATGACCGGCAGCGGGCAGGGCGCGCCGCCGGAGACGGCCAGCTCCAGCGCCGACAGGTCGTGGCTGGCGAAATCCGGAACCGCCATGAGGGCCGCCCACATCGCGGGGACCATGAACTGCACCGTCGCGCGCTCGCGAGCCATCGTCGCGAGCGTCTGCGCGGGGTCGAAGGAAGGCAGGATCACGTTGCGGCCGCCGATGTAGAGCAGCGGCAGCGTGTGCACGCCGAGCCCCCCGATGTGGAACATGGGGGCGACGGTCACCGTGACGTCGCCCGCGCCCAGCCCGCGCCCGAACGACAGGGCGTTGACGACGTTCCACAGGTGGTTGTCGTGGGTGAGCATCGCCCCCTTCGGTCGGCCGGTGGTGCCGGAGGTGTACATCAGGCAGGAGAGGTCACTGCCGGCGACATCGCTGCCCAGCGCCCGCGCCTCGCCGGTGCCGAGCAGCTCCTCGAAGGCGAGCTCACCGTCCTCGGCCGCACCGTCGGCCAGGACGCGGTGCCGCACTCGCACGCCCTCCTCGGCCAGGGCGGCCCGCCCGACCGCGGCCAGCGGCCCGGAGCAGACGAAGACGTCGGCCCCGGAGTCGGCCAGCAGGTAGCCCACCTCCGGCGGGGTCAGCCGCAGGTTCATCGGGACGAAGACGGCCCCGAGCTTGGCGGTGGCCAGCATCGTCTCGAGGAAGGCCGGGCTGTTGAGCAGCAGCGCGCCGACCCGGTCGCCCTTGCGCACGCCGAGCCCGCGCAGGGCGCGCGCCAGCTGGTCGGTGCGCCGGTCCAGCTCGGCGTAGGTGACGCGCCGCTCGCCGAAGACCAGCGCCGTGACGTCGCCGGACAGGTGCGCGCGCTTGGTGACCCAGCTGCCGATGCCGCGGTCCACGGGGTCAGCCCCCGACCGGCGCGGACGCTGGCGCGCCGGTACGGCCAGCGGGCGCCGCTGGCGCGAGCCGCTCACGCAGCTCCCGCTTGAGCACCTTGCCCGCAGCGGAGACCGGGATCGCGTCCACGAACTCCACTCGGCGCACCCGCTTGTACGGCGTCACGCGCTCGCTGACGTGCGCGATCAGCTCCTCGGCCGTGACCTCGCTGCCCGGCGCCCGGACGACGAAGGCGACCGGCAGCTCGCCGGCGGCGGCGTCCTGCTGGCCGACGACCGCGCAGCTCAGCACGCCGGGGTGCGCGAACAGCAGCTCCTCCAGCTCGCGCGGGTACACGTTGTAGCCCTTGTAGAGCAGCATGTCCTTCTTGCGGTCCACGATCGACAGGTAGCCGTCCTCGTCGAGCACGCCGACGTCGCCGGTGCGTAGCCAGCCCTCGACCAGCATCTCGGCAGTGGCGTCCGGCCGGTTGTGGTAGCCGCGCATGACCTGCGGGCCGCGCAGGCAGACCTCGCCGGGCTCGCCCGCCGGGAGCTCGCGCAGCTCGACCTCGTCGGCGGCCACGACCATGACCTCGGTGTCCGGGACCGGCAGGCCGACGCTGCCGGTCCTGCGCTGCTGGGACCGGCCGGACGGGTTGCTGACCGCCCCCATCGTCACCTCGGTGAGCCCGTAGCCCTCCCCGATGACGGCATCGGGGAACACCTCGGCCAGCTGGTCCAGCAGCTCCACGGCCAGCGGTGCGGCGCCCGAGGCCAGCGCGCGGACACTGCTCAGGTCGGCCTCGCGCAGCCCCGGGACCTGCAGCAGGGCGTGGAAGACCGGCGGGGCGCCGCCGATGCTCGTCACCCGGTAGCGCTGGGCGTCGGCGACGTAGGCGGCGGGGTCGAAGCGCTGGTGGATGACGGTGGTCGTGCCGCTCAGCACCGGGAAGTTGAGGTAGCCGACGGTGCCCATGGCGTGGAACCAGGGGGTGAGGTTGACCGCGATCCCGGTCCCGAGCCTCACCGGGAAGTCGTCGGCCAGCTCCTCCAGCTGCCGGAGCGTGAGGTCGCCGGCCTCGTCGAGGGCCGGCACGGACCCCGTTCCCCAGCAGGCGAACTGCAGGGTGTTGACCACGACGTTGCGGTGCGGCAGTTCGACACCCTTCGAGCGCCCGGTGGTGCCGCCGGTGTAGGCCAGGTGAGCGAGCCGCTCCACCGGGTCGACCTCCACGGCCGGGTCGTCCGTCGGCGCTTCAGCGAGCGCCGCCAGCAGGTCCTCCCATCCGCCGGGCAAGGCGGCGAGGTCGACCCGCGCTGCGGCGTCGGCCTCCTGTGCCGCGTCGGTCACCAGCACCGTGCGCACCTGCGTGCGGTCCAGCACCGAGGCGAGCAAGGGCGCCACGGGGCCGTAGGTGACGACCGCAGCGGCCGCGCAGTCGGCCAGCTGGTGGGCCAAGTCGTCCGGGGGGAGCAGGGGGTTGGTGGGGGAGAAGGTGGCGCCGGCCATCAGCACGCCGTAGTAGACCGCCGGGTACTGAAGGCAGTTCGGCAGATGCACGGCCACGACGTCGCCCGGCGCGATGCCCCGTGCCGTCAGCGCGTTGGCCGTCCGGCAGGCATCGGCAAGGACCTGTGCATAGGTCAGGCTGCGCTCGCCCTGCACGAACGCCGTGCGGTCGCCGTAGCGCCGCGCCGCGCCGCGCAGGATCGACGGGACCGCCACCGGCGGGTAGTCCAGCGAGCGCGGGATGCCCGCGGGCCACGCGGTGGAGGTGGCGGACGACGACGGCATGCAGGCTCCTCTGTGAGGCGGGTCACGAGCCAACCACGAGCACGCCGTGCGTGCAACGAACATGCCGTCTTGACTGTTTGTGCTGACGAAGGCAGGCTGCACACGCGCCCGGCCTCCTGCGGGTGCCACCTGCCTGAGTGCCGATCGAGGGGATCCCTGTGCGCAAGATGCTGTACGAGCCCGACCACGAGGCGTTCCGGGCCTCGGTCCGCTCGTTCGTCGAGAAGGAGGTCGTCCCGCACCACCCCGGCTGGGAGAAGGCCGGCCTGGTCGACCGCTCCCTGTGGACCGAGGCCGGCAAGCAGGGGTTCCTCGGCATGGACGTCCCCGAGCAGTACGGCGGCGGCGGCGTGAAGGACTTCCGCTACAACGCGATCCTGGACGAGGAGATCGTCCGCGTCGGCGCAAGCGGGGTCGGTTGGGGTCTGCACAACGACGTCGTCGCGCCGTACCTGCTGGAGCTGGCCACCGAGGAGCAGAAGCAGCGCTGGCTCCCCGGCTTCTGCAGCGGCGAGCTGATCACGGCGATCGCGATGAGCGAGCCGGCCGCCGGCTCGGACCTGCAAGGCATCAAGACCTACGCACGACGGGACGGCGACGACTACGTCCTGAACGGTTCCAAGACCTTCATCACCAACGGCATCAACGCCGACCTCGTCCTGGTCGTGGCCCGGACGAACCTCGACACCAAGGCCAGCTCGGGAACCTCGCTGCTGGTCGTCGAGCGGGGGATGCCGGGCTTCGAACGCGGCCGCAACCTGGAGAAGGTCGGCCTGAAGGCGCAGGACACCTCCGAGCTCTTCTTCAACGACGTCCGCGTTCCGGCGAACAACCTGCTCGGCCAGGAGAACGCCGGCTTCCTCCACCTGATGCAGATGCTGCCGCAGGAGCGGCTCTCGATCGCCGTCGTCGCGGTGGCGGCCAGCCGGTTCGTCTTCGATCTCACGCTGGACTACTGCAAGCAGCGGCAGGCCTTCGGCAAGCCGATCGGCTCCTTCCAGCACAACCGCTTCGTGCTGGCGGAGATGGCCACCGAGATCGAGATCGCCGAGACCTACCTGGAGAAGGCGATCCTCGAGCACAACGCGGGCCGCTTCACGGTGCAGGACGCGGCGATGAGCAAGTGGTGGACGACCGAGCTGCAGAAGCGCGTCGTCGACCAGTGCGTGCAGCTGCACGGCGGCTACGGCTACATGCTCGAGTACCCGGTGGCCAAGGCCTACCTGGATGCGCGCATCCAGACCATCTACGGCGGGACGACCGAGGTCATGAAGGAGATCATCGGTCGCTCCCTCGGCGTCTGAGAGGACGAGCATGAGCGAGGCGTTCCTGTACGACGCGGTCCGTACCCCGCGCGGCAAGGGCAAGAGCGGTGGCGGGCTGCACTCGGTCAAGCCGGTGTCGCTGGTGGTCGGGCTGGTGGACGCGCTTCGGCGTCGGCACCCGGACCTGGACCCGGCCGGCATCGACGACGTCGTGCTCGGCGTCGTCTCACCGGTGGGTGAGCAGGGCTCGGACATCGCCAAGACCGCCGCGCTGGCGGCCGGGCTGCCCGACACGGTGGCGGGCGTCCAGCTGAACCGGTTCTGCGCCAGCGGCCTCGAGGCGGTCAACATGGCCGCACAGAAGGTGCGCAGCGGCTGGGAGGACCTCGTGCTCGCCGGCGGCGTCGAGTCGATGTCGCACGTGCCGATGGGCAGCGACCGCGGCGCCTGGGCGATGGACCCCGAGACCGCCTACGGGACCGGCTTCGTCCCGCAGGGCATCGGCGCCGACCTCATCGCCACGCTCGAGGGCTGGAGCCGCGAGGACGTCGACGCCTACGCCGTGGAGTCGCAGGCGCGGGCCGCCAAGGCCTGGGCGAACGGGTACTTCGAACGCTCCGTCGTTCCGGTCGTCGACCTCAACGGCACCGTGCTGCTCGACACCGACGAGCTGGTGCGCCCCGGTACGACGATGGACACCCTGGGTGCGCTGCCGGCTGCCTTCTCCGGGATCGGCGACCTCGGCGGCTTCGACGCCGTCGCGCTGCAGAAGTACCACTGGGTCGAACAGATCGAGCACGTGCACACCGCCGGCAACTCCTCCGGAATCGTCGACGGGGCCGCGCTGGTCGTCATCGGCTCAGAGCAGGCCGGGCGCCGGCACGGCCTGACCCCCCGCGCCCGCGTCGTGGCCACCGCGCTGTCCGGCGCCGACCCGACGATCATGCTGACCGGCCCGGCGCCCGCGGCCCGCAAGGCGCTGGACAAGGCCGGGCTGACGGTCGGCGACATCGACCTGGTCGAGCTCAACGAGGCGTTCGCGGCCGTGGTCATGCGCTTCATGAAGGACACCGGCTTCGCGCACGAGCAGGTCAACGTCAACGGTGGCGCCATCGCCATGGGGCACCCGCTGGGCGCCACCGGCGCGATGATCCTCGGCACGCTGGTCGACGAGCTCGAGCGGCGCGACCTGCGCTACGGACTGGCCTCGCTCTGCGTGGGCGGCGGCATGGGAATCGCGACGATCGTGGAGCGGATGTGACGACAGTCAGCACGGGAACGAGCACGGTCAGGTACGAACGGGACGATGCGGGTGTCGTCACCCTGGTGCTGGACGACCCCGCGGCCCGGGCCAACACGATGAACGAGGCGTTCGTGCGCTCGTTCGGCGAGGTCCTGGACCGGCTGGAGGCCGCGCGGTCCGAGGGCTCCCTGCGCGGTGTCGTGCTCACCAGCGCGAAGAAGACCTTCTTCGCCGGCGGCAACCTCGACGAGCTGCTGAATGCCGACGACAGGCAGCAGATGCTGGCCTCCACGACGCACATCAAGGTCCTGATGCGCCGGCTGGAGACGCTCGGCGTCCCCGTGGTCGCGGCCATCGCGGGCAGCGCCCTGGGCGGCGGGATGGAGCTCACGCTCGCCTGCCACCACCGGGTCGTGCTCGACGACCCGTCCGTGCGGCTCGGCTTTCCCGAGGCGACGCTCGGGCTGCTGCCCGGCGCCGGGGGCGTGGTACGCACCGTGCGCATGCTCGGCCTCACGACCGCCCTGACCGAGCTGCTGCTTCAGGGCCAGCAGGTCCGGCCGGACAAGGCGCTGAAGCTCGGCCTGGTCGACGAGCTGGCGGCCGACCGCGAGGACCTGCTCGCCCGGGCACGCGCCTTCGTCGACGCGCACCCGGAGTCGGTCCAGCGGTTCGACGCCAAGGGCTGGAAGGTGCCCGGCGGCACGCCGTCCTCGCCGTCGCTGGCCGCGCTGCTGCCCAGCTTCCCGGCCAACCTGGTCAAGCAGCTCAAGGGCGCCCACTACCCGGCCCAGCACCACATCCTGTGCGCGGCAGTCGAGAGCCTCAACGTGGACCTCGACGCCGCGTTCACGATCGAGGCGCGCTACTTCGTCGACCTGGTCGTCGGTCAGACCGCCAAGAACATGGTGCAGGCGTTCTGGTTCGACCTCAACGCCGTCAACGGCGGCCGCTCCCGACCGGCGGACCTGCCGGCCTGGACCGCCACGCGCGTCGGCGTGCTGGGCGCCGGGATGATGGGCGCCGGGATCGCCTACGCCTTTGCCAAGGCCGGCGTCGACGTGGTGCTCAAGGACGTCTCGGCCGACGGGGCAGAGAAGGGCAAGGACATCTCCCGCCGACTCGTGGGCAAGGCGGTGGACAAGGGCCGCCTCTCGCAGGAGAAGGCCGACGCGCTGCTCGCCCGCATCACCCCGACCGCCGACGCCGCAGATCTCGCCGGCTGCGACCTCGTGGTCGAGGCGGTCTTCGAGGACGTCGCACTCAAGCACCGGGTGATGGCTGAGGCGGAGGCTGTGGTCGCCGCTGATGCGCTGCTGGCCAGCAACACCTCCACCCTCCCGATCACGGACCTGGCCTGCGGTGTGTCGCGGCCCGCCGACGTCGTGGGGATGCACTTCTTCTCGCCGGTGGACAAGATGCCCCTGGTCGAGCTCATCGTGGGCGAGCAGACATCTCCTGCCGCCCTGGCCCGCGCCTATGACGCCGTCCGCCAGATCGGCAAGACGCCGATCGTGGTCAACGACTCGCGCGGCTTCTTCACCTCCCGGGTGTTCGGCACGTTGGTCCTGGAAGGCGCCGCGCTGCTGGGTGAGGGAATGGCCCCGACGTCTGTCGAGCGGGCCGCGTTGCAGGCCGGATTCCCCGCCGGGCCGCTCACCCTGCTGGACGAGGTCACGCTCAGCCTCCCGCTGAAGATCGAGGAGCAGGCCCGCGCGGATGCGGAGGCGGCCGGAGCCGTCCTGCCGCCGGAGCACCCCGGCCTAGGCGTCGTCCGCCGGCTGGTCGAGCGCGGCCGCACCGGCAAGGCCACCGGTCAGGGCTTCTTCGACTGGGAGCCGGACAAGCAGGTCTGGCCCGGGCTCGCGGACGAGTTCGGGCTGCGCCCCGAGGCTGTCCCGTTCACCGACGCGCAGGAGCGGATGCTCTTCGCGATGGCTGTCGAGACGGCCCGCTGCGTGGAGGAGGGCGTGCTCGCCTCCGTTGCCGACGCCAACATCGGTTCGATCATGGGGATCGGGTTCCCGCCGCTCTATGGCGGCGTGCTGCAGTACGTCGACCAGTACGACGGCGGGGTCGACGGCTTCGTGCGCCGGGCGGAGGAGCTGGCCGACGTGTACGGCGAACGCTTCCGACCGCCGGCGCTGCTGCGGGAGAAGGCCGTCTCGGCCGGGTCGCTGCGCGGGGCCGTCACCGGCTGACCGGGCGCCCAGCTACGACGCACCGCGCGCGTACGCCCACGACGCCCGAACCAGCCCCGCGACGACGTCGACCTCGACGTCGTCGCCGGGGGCGCAGACCATCACCGAGCCCGGCGGAATCAGCCCCCGCCGCGCCAAGGAATGGGCGCCATCCACCGTCCCGATACCAGGCAGGTGCTCGCCTTGCCGTACGTAGAGCTCCCCCAACTGGGGGAGCAGGTCGTCGCCGGCCACCGTGGTTACCCGCACGGAAGAGGAGCCGGTGGTCAAGGGCAGCTACAGCGGCGTTCCCTTCGACAGCGACGTCACCACGACCCTGCTCTGCGCGCCCTGACGTCGCGTCCGACGCGCTGCCGCCAAGGTCAGCGGACAGGGCTGGAGAAAAACGGGGTCGGCGATGACGAAGGCATCGCGGTCGGCCGCTCCAACGCCGAGGGCTCTGGACTCCAACCGCCGTTCCCGCCGTCGTTCTCACGCGGCTGAGGCGACGCGCTCTCCCGGGCGCCAGGTCGCGGATCGAAGCCGGGTTGTCCTTCTGAACTCCAAGGCCAGGTCCACGACGTCGGTGACGGCGTTGGCCACGAGCCCAGCTGCTCTCGCTGGGTGGCCGGATTCGGCGACGCGAAGGACGCGACCGGAGAAGGCTGTTGGGACGGCCGGACGATTGTCTGGTCGGGGAGCGTCGCGATGGGCACTGCGCGTGCGCTGGCAGCCTGCTGAGCGACGTGGGCTGATTGTGCCGCCGCAGTGACGGACGACGAGGGTGCGACCAGCGCGGCCACGAAGGACAGCGGTACGGCGCCAGCGACGACCGAGGTGTGAGCCACGTCTGTCAGAGCGGGAGCGTGGGTGTTGCAGAACCGCGTCAGGGCCGTCCAGCAACGCTGGGACAAGCCGCCGAGGGGGGGTGCAGGGGGGCGTCCATTGCTCGCGCACCGAGACGCATGAGGTCGGATAGCTCTGCCAGGCGGTCCACCGCTGATCTGCAGGCGCCGCAGGAGGCGAGGTGGCCGGCGAGTTGATGGCCGTGCCGAACGGGTTCGCCATCGCCGAGCGACAGCAGAGCAAGGCCGAACGCGCCGCAGCCGAGCAGCTCGCCACCAGCGCGCTGGTACTCCCGGCGCAGTGCGCCGCGGGCCCGGAACAGCAGGGTCTGCACGGCCGACCGAGATACCCCCATGGCCGTAGCAATTTCGTCGTAGGACAGGCCGAGCAACTCCCGGTGGTGCAGCACGGTCCTGAACCGCGCGGGCAGCGCCTCCCAGGCCTGGTCCAGATAGGGGTCAGAGCCGAAGGGGTCCTGGTCTTCCACCGCACTGTCCGGTGCATCGGCGACCGGTTGGGGCAGTCGGCGCCGGTGCTCATCCATGCATGCATTGCGTACGACGACGGACAACCACGGTCGGACCCGCAGGTCCCTGTTGTCTCGTGCCGGGTTTGATGGAGACCATCAAGCCACGGAGGATGACGGATGGCGGCACCACGGAAGTACCCGGATGAGCTTCGGGAGAGAGCGATCCGGCTGACGCTGGACGCGCGCAAGGATCCGGCCTCGCGGCCGG